>JBEEOX010000007.1:0-19779 GCA_041191425.1 Verrucomicrobiota bacterium
ACCGCGCTTTGCTCGCCAAGCCGTGCCTCGATTCTCACGGGGCTTTACACATTTCGCCATCGAGTGATCGACAACAACCGTCCGATTCCTCCCGGCACGGTTTATTTTCCGCAGTATCTGCAAAAAGCCGGCTACGCGACTGGCTTCATCGGCAAGTGGCACATGGGCGGCGAGAGTGATCGTCCGCAGCCGGGTTGGAATCGTTGGGTGAGCTTTGCAGGGCAGGGGGAATACCTGCCGCCAAGCCCCGATTACACGCTCAATGTGGATGGCAAGCGAGTGAAGCAGAAGGGTTACATCACCACCGAGCTCACGGATTATGCGATCGACTGGCTCAAGCAGCAGAAGCCGGCAGAGAAACCGTTTTTCCTCTATCTCTCGCACAAGGCGGTGCATGCGAATTTCACGCCTGAGGAAAAGTATGAGAACAGCTTGAAGGACTTTTCATTCCAGCGCCCCGCATCAGAGCAAGCGACTCCCGGCGACCTGCTTAAGCCGCGCTGGTTGCGTGATCAGCGCAATTCGTGGCACGGGGTCGATTTCCCCTATCACAGCGAGCTCGACATTGAGCAATACTACAAGCGCTATTGCGAGACGCTGCGCTCGGTCGACGACAGCATCGGCCGCGTGCTCCAGCAGCTCAAGGACATGGGGATCCACGATGAAACGCTTGTGATCTACATGGGCGACAACGGTTTCATGTTTGGCGAGCACGGGCTCATCGACAAGCGCGTGGCTTACGAAACTTCCATGCGTGTGCCGATGCTCGCGCAGTGCCCCGCGCTCATCAAACAAGGCACGGTGCTCGATCAAATGATCGCCAACATCGACGTCGGCCCGACGGTGATGGAGGCGATGGGTCTGCAAACACCATCGCACATGGATGGTGCCAGCTTCCTGCCCTTGCTTCGCGGCGAGAACATCTCGTGGCGTGATCGCTTCCTCTATGTGTACTACTGGGAAAAGAACTTCCCGCAAACTCCCACCACCTTTGCTTTACGCACGCCCAATGCAAAATACATCACCTACTACGGCCTCTGGGACACGGACGAGTTTTATGACCTTAGCTCCGATCCCGACGAGTCGCGCAACCTCATCAATGATCCGTCACGCAGCAGCGAGGCCGCACGCATGGAGGATGAACTCTACCGCATGATGGGCAAGCTCGGTGGCATGGATATCCCGCTCAACCAACCGAAAGGCGGCTTCAATGACAAACGACTTCGTAGTCGCGGTGGTGAAAAGGCCGTTGATTTTTCGCCCTCCAAAGTCGTGGACAAGCCTCTCAACAAAAACGCCAACTGAGTATTTGACCATCGGCAGAAGCACCCTTAAAACAATTTTTGCATATGAAAAAATCCACATGCATGACTCTTCTGGCCTTGGCCAGCGTTTCACTGACCGCCGCGGGTGAGACGAAGCCAGCGAACGAGGCCGCTCAGGCCGCGCCATCCAAGATCGGCCACCTGATCGCCAAACTGCCCAAAGGCAGCAGTCACCATCTCGATGTCGCGTATGTCCCTGGTACCCAGCCCGGCACCAAGCCGGATTCGGTGCAGACCCTCGACCTGTATGTGCCCGCGGGCAAAGGCCCTTTTCCTTTGGTGTTTTGGATTCACGGCGGCGGCTGGCACAGCGGTGATAAATTGGATTCCGGCATTAACCTCGCGCTGAAATTTCTGCCCAAAGGTTTTGCGTTGGCATCCATCAATTATCGCCTGACGGGTGATGCGCCGTTTCCTGCGCAGATCGAAGATTGCAATGCCGCGTTAGTTCATCTTCGTCAACGTGCCGACACCTACCGCATCGATCCCGATCGCGTTGGAACGCTCGGGCACTCCGCCGGCGCGCACCTCGCGGCCCTCATGGCGTGCACCGGAAATGAAAAACGCTTTTCATCTGATGCGCAGGCCTCGCTTCGCGTTCAAGCCGCCGTGTGCTGGGCCATCCCCGCCGACCTCGATCGCGATCGCGGCCAGTGGCCTAAGACTTCGATGATGCACAACGCGGCGGATCGTCCTCTTTGGAAGTTTTTCCCGAACAATGGCTATGACGGCGAGTTTGCGCGTATGGCAAGCCCTGCCTCCTATGTGCATGCGGATGTTCCGCCGATCCATATTGTTCACGGACAACAGGACGACCTCGTGCCGCCCGGGCAGGCTTTGGCTTTTGCCGAATCATTGAAAAAAGCCGGAGCTCCCATGACATTGAGAGTCGTTCCTGACCTCGGCCACAATGTCATGAATGCCAAATCCGTCGATGAGGCGGTCAGTTTTTTCACGCGCGTCTTGAAAGCGGACAAAAGTTGAGAATGATTCCGCGCCTTCCGCGGATGGGCGACCTGTCTGATCATGCGGGGCGCTTTTTCAATCCAATCATTTGTCAAATTTCATGATCGCAGGCATCGAGTTCGGTGGCACCAAGACGGTAGTCGCCATGGGTGATCGAAACGGGAAACTCATCGAGGAGTTTCGTTATCCCACGACCAATCCGCAGGATACTCTCGCGGCAGCCATCGAATGGATCCGTCAGCGCGGAATCCCCGAGGCCCTGGGAGTCGCGGCCTTTGGTCCGATCATGCTGGCCGACAATGGCGATGACTATGGCCGCATGCTGGCCACGCCGAAACCCGGATGGGAGGGCTTCTCCATCTCCGCTTGCCTGCGCTCGGCATTTCCCGATTGCCGATTGGTCATCGAAACGGATGTAAACGCGGCGGCACTTGCCGAAAGCCGCATGGGCGCGGCTCGCGGCTTGGGTGATGTCGCCTACATCACCATCGGCACCGGCATCGGCGCGGGCATTCTCTCCGGCGGGCGACTGCTTCATGGCGCGCTTCACCCGGAGGTCGGCCACTTCAAGGTTCCACTTTTTCCGGGCGATAATTTTGCCGGCGTTTGCTCTTTCCACGGCAATTGCCTTGAAGGCCTAGCCAGTGGTCCGGCCATTGCCGCGCGCTGGGGGGCGGAGGCCGCCGCATTACCAGCCGATCACGAGGCATGGGATGTGCAGGCCTGGTATCTCGCCCACGGCGTTCTGGCGCTGGCGGCGATCGTGGCGCCCTCCCGCGTTGTGATTGGCGGCGGGGTTTCTCAAGCCGATGGCTTCCATGTCAAGGTCGAAGCTCGCTTTCGCCAATTGTCCGCCGGGTATTTCAGCTATGCCGAGGGTGCGGATTACATCGTCCCCCCAGCCCTCGGCCAGCAGGCCGGAATTTTGGGAGCGCTTCTGCTTGTGGCTCCCAGTTGAGCTCATCCTACAATCCGTTTTTACATTGGAGTGCTCCAAGATGGATGTGCAGCCTCTCCAAACTTCATCGCGCGTTCATGAGCGCTTCGATTTCCTCGGCTTCGATCGGAATGTCGGCCATGAGGTCGGTGTTGGAATCTTTGCCGATGAGAAAATCATTTTCGAGGCGGATGCCAATGTCTTCTTCGCGGATGTAGATGCCGGGTTCGATGGTGAAGAGCATGCCTTCGGTGAAAGTGGCGTTGGGTGTTCCAACGTCGTGGACGTCGAGGCCGAGGTGGTGCGAAGTGCCGTGCATGAAGTACTTTTTCACCAGCGCTTTGTCGGGCCCTTGGGCGGCGGCGTCCTTGGCTGAGAAGAGCCCGAGGTTGACCAGTTCGCGCTCCATCAACGAGAGGATTTGCTTTTGATATTCGGTCGGATCATTGCCGGGGCGAAGCAGTTCGTTCGCGCCGCGGAATACTCGCAGCACTGCATCGTAAACCTGGCGCTGGCGTTTGCTATAACGACCACTCACCGGAACCGTGCGCGTCATGTCGGCATTCCATCCGCCCCATTCCGCTGCGACATCGAGCAGGACGAGATCGCTATCTCGGCAAACCTGATCGTTTTTTACATAGTGAAGCACACAGGAATTTTTCCCTGAGCCGATGATCGGGGCGTAGGCGAATCCGCGCGATCCGCTGCGCACAAACTCGTGCAGCAGCTCTGCTTCGATTTCCCATTCGCCGACACCCGGCTTGATGAATCCGAGAAGCCTCTTGAATCCCGCGCCGGTAATCTCGCAGGCGCGCTGGATCATTTTAACTTCCGCCTCCTGCTTGATCATGCGCAGCCGGTGCATGATCGGCGCGAGACGTTCGTAGCGGTGAAGCGGGTAAAGCGCTTGGCAGGATTTGATGAAGCGCGCGTTGCGTGTCTCGACCATCAAGATTGCGCGCGTGTGCTCGTTCGTTTCGAGCAAGACCCGCTCGGCCTGTGGCATGAGCCGATGAAAAATCGCGTCGAAGGCACTGGTCCATTCGACCCTCGCGATGCCGGTCAGTTTTCTCGCATCATCCTTGCTTAGTTTTTCGCCTTCCCAAACGGCAATATGTTCATTCGTTTCGCGGATGAACAAAATCTCGCGATCCTGAGAATTCACGGCATCGGGCATCAGCAAAAGGATCGTCTGCTCCTGATCAACGCCGGTCAGGTAAAACAAGTCGCTATTCTGCCGAAAGGCCATCGTGCCATCGGCATCGGTCGGGTAGACATCGTTGGAATGCAGGATTACGATGCTGCCGGGCTTGAGGGAAGATCTCAGCCGCTCGCGATTACCGGTGAAAAATGCAGGATCGACGGTTTTGTGGCGCATGACCTTATCTCACGCGAGTTGCGGTGCGCGGGCAATGAGGATTTTGGTTGGAAAGAGTTAGAAGTTATTGGTGAGGAGTCATTGGGGGTTGGAAGAGGCGATGGCTGCAGATTTTGCGGATTTTTTTGAAGGGTTTGAGTCTTGACTTTATGTATCCGGTTCATTGTCGTATGCGGATAGATATGAAAACTGGTACATTTATTCAGCGGGTGATCGTTTTCGCGACATTGACATTTGGAGTGATGAGGAAAGGCCTCATTCCTCTTGCTGCCTCCCTGTTTTTTACAACAGCGTGCGATAAATTCATCAACAAGAAGCCCTCCGAACCTGAGGCTTCTTCGGCAGAGTCGACGCAGGAGCAAATCGACCTTGAGAGAATCCAAAAAGGGAAGGAGGAGCAGGAGCAAAAGGCCAAGGAACAGGAGTTGGCAGAAAGAGAGCGCCTTGAAAGGGAGCGCTTGGAGCGTGAGAAGGAAATGGAAAAACGCAAAGCGGAGGCGAAAATGGAGGAGCTGCGCGCGCGAAGAGAGAAGGTGCGCCAACAGGCCGTGGGACAGCAAATTGTCAAATTGGAGACTTTGAAAGGCGATGTGTATGACAATGTCATCATCAGGGAAGTTTCTCCGGTGGGCATTTCGATTCGCCATGACGCGGGATCGAGGAGGGTGCCGTTTGAGCAGCTGCCGCTTGAGATGCAGAGGCAATTCTTGTTTGACCCGGAGGAAAAAGAAAAAGCCTTGGCCCAAGAGCATGCGGCGCAGAGCGCGCACGTGGAGCAAGAGAAGGTCGCCCAAGAGGAAAAAACCGTGGTGCAGAAAACAGTTCAAACAGACGAGTACCGTGTCAAGGTCACGAAAGCCATTGCGACCAAGAGCGCGAGAATTGAAGTGCTGGAGGATGAAATTCGGTCGCTTGAAGGCGATGTCGCAGCGGAGGAGAGTAAAAAATATTACAATCGGGGGTATTATCGCAATGACGGTCGCTGGATCAGGAACGCCGGTGGCGTTAGTCGCGCGCCGATCCTTCGCGAACAAGTAAACGAAAAACGCTCGGAGTTGGGGGTTCTCAAGCAGCAGGTCGCCGCGCTGAGGGTGGAGTTGGATTCGCTGCGTTGAGAGGCATGGATGCGTATGTCCGCACGCCTCTAACGCCTCGCTATTTTTGCAGGCGTCGGCACTGCGGGCCATAGCGCCTACATTTAAGAGGCATCACTTCTTCTTCTCGATGGCGACGAGGGTGATGTCGTCCATCTGCGGGCCTTCGCCGGTGAAGTGGCGGAGTTCCTCCTGCATACGGGTGAGCACGGCTTCGGCGCCGAGTGGTGCGGTTTTGCGGAAGCACTCGCACATGCGGTCCATGCCGAATTCTTCGTCGTCGGCGTTGACCGCCTCGCGCACGCCGTCGGTGTAGAAGAGCAGGCAATCACCTTGATGCAAATTGATTTCCTGATCCTTGGTGACGCGTTCGAAAACATCGCCGGCGTCGACACCGAGGGCGAGTCCGGGTGAGCGGAGGAGTTCGACCTTGCCTGTCTCGTGGCGATAGAGCAGGGCGGGGTCGTGTCCGGCGCGGGCGATGACGCCTTTGCCGTTGCTTTCATCGAGAATGCAGTAGGCCATGCTGATGAACATGTCCTCACGGATGTCGGGGAAGAGCTGACGGTTCACGAATGCGAGGGCTTCGGCAGGGGACGATTTTTCACGGGCGACGGAGCGAAGAGTGCTGCGGCACATCGCCATGAGGAGTCCGGCCGGGACACCTTTGCCCGAGACATCGGCGATCGCGACGCCGAAACGATTTTCGCCGAGGTCGAGGTAATCGTAGTAGTCGCCGCTGATGATGCGTGCGGGAAGGTTGGTGCCGCTGATGCGATATCCGGCAAGCACCGGGTTTTCCTGGGGCAGCAGCACGCGTTGGACCTCGCGAGCGTTTTGCAGTTCGTTTTCCATCGCCCGTTTCTCGTGGGCCTCGCGGTGGATGCGGGCGTTGCCGATCGCGAATGACGATTGCTCGGCGGCCGAGCGGAAGACTGCGAAGTCATTGCCGGTGAAAGCACCGTCCTCGTGACGGCGGGCGACGACGAGCACGCCAAGGTCGCGGCCGGCGTGGCGCAGGGGCGCGAGCAGTGCGGTGACATTCGCGGTGTAGCTCGTGAATGCGTCGTGGAATGACGGATGGCTTTTTACATCCTCGACCTTGATGGCTTCGCCCGCGGCGAGGCAGTGGCCGAGGATGCCTTCGTCGGCGGCGACGCGCGCAAGGCGCAAGTGGCTCTCAAGGGCGCGCGGATCGCGTTCGGCGCGCTTGAGCACCTCGACTGGAACGCCGATGAGGGGCGGGCAGTCATCGGAGATGTACGAAGGAATGAGAAATCCGTTGCCTGCGCCGACAAAATAGATCGCGCCACCGCGGGCTTTCACCACCTTGTCGATGCCGTCGACGATGATCCTTGAGAGCACCGATGAGGATGGTTCGTTTTCGATCGCAAGGCCGAGTTCGTGCAGAAAGGAAAACATCCGCTGTTCCTCGCCCTCGAGCTCGTTGAATTTTTTTCGAATGACCCGGTTGCGCCGGCGTTGATTGTGCAGCGCGAAGACAAGGATCAGCGCGAGAAGGGCGAACACTGCGAGCGCGACCAGTGGAGAATACTGCAGCCCGTGGATGTTCATGGAGTCCGGTTGGCTGATGATTAGGATTGCGGTTGTCGGCCGTCATCCGGCGCTTTGTTGCCGGTTTCTTTTTCCAGCATTGAAACAACGGTGGAAAATGCCTGTTTGTTTTTTTCGTTGATGGCCGACAGCTTGCGATGGGCATCAAGCACATGAACTCCGCCCGTGTGCGGGTCGACAGCGCCGCCGCCGACCGGTTTGAGTTCACTGCGAATCGCGCCAAGCCGGTCTTGCCAGACAGCGGCTGGCGGGTTGATTTCCATGAGAAAATCCAAGCCGAGATCTTCGAGCGAGCGGCGGTTGCGTTCGTCGGCACCGGCGATTTGGAGGCCGCCATCATCGGCCGCCGAAAGCCTCGAGGCCATGCCGGCAAGGGTGCCCATGAAGGTTGAGTCCATGCCCGTGCACGCGTCGAGGTCGACCACCAGATGCTTTTCCCCTGCGCCCATTCTCTCTTCGGCATACGCCTTCATCGTCGGGCTGTTGCGAAAAGAACCTTTGCCATCGCAACGGATCCAACTGAAACCATCAAAGACTCCAACGGCAATGGAATGATCAGCAGGCACAAGTGTGTGGAGCATGCTTCATGCATCCGACAAATGATGCTAAAGCGGCCGCACCAAAGGTCAATCATGCATCTTGAAAATCGCGTGCTGCGTCAAAAAATCCGCACTGCGAAGGGCGGCAAATTTCGTCAGGCATCAAACTGGCGGGCGGGGGGCCTTCGCCGAGCGGCCTCGATTTAGCACATCACTCCCAGAGATACGAGTGGTGGCTGGCGATTTCGCGGTCGGCGCGTTTGAGGGTGGCCTTCCATGCGAGAACGCGGCCGCCCTTGAGGTAGTCGTTGCCGGTGACGCGGAATTCGGCTTTGCCGCCGGGGTCGGATGAGGCGAAGCGCTGCCACTGGCGTTTGATTTGGCTGGCGCTTGAGCCTTGCTGGTATTCGAAAACAATTTCGACCTCGCCTTTGCCCGCTCCGGCGGGGTCGCTCCAGTGCATGGTGTAATAATGCCCGAGGCGGTCATTGCGCTCGGCGGCGGTGAGGGCTCCGTGCAGGCGGCGAAGTTTTTCCATGCGAACCATCGGCTCGTCGGTTTCCGGGGTGGAGAGATCGCGCATGAAAAACGAATCCACCTCGAGCGAACTGCGCGTGCTGCAGGCGCTCAGGCACAGAATCAGCAGCAGGCCGGTCAAGCATCTCATGGCGACCATTCAAGCGGCGAAAAAAAGAAATTCAAGGCGCATCCGTCGAGCGATGTCATTTGACCTCGGCCCGATTTGTCGGCGAGGATACCGATGATGTCCATGAATGAGGGTCCGCTTGCGGAGATCAAATTGGAATTCGACACGCCGCAATTCCTGCACGCGCTTTTTGCCAACGATCCGAAAAACCTCGGCTATCTCGAGTCGGTTCTGGGCGTGAAGGCCGTGACGCGCGAGGGCTGGCTGGTATTGGCGGGCGAGCCAAGTGCCTTGGATGCCGCACGTGCGGCATTTGCGGATCTTGAGCAGGCATTGCGCAAAGGCGGGCGAATTGACGCACGCGATTTTCATCTGGCGGTCGATGTCGCGGCGCGTTCCGAAAAAATCGGGGTCAATCAGCTGGCAGAGGTCAAGCTGGTCGGCTCGCGTGGTCGCAAGCCAGTGATGCCTAAGACTCCCTCGCAGTTGGAGTACATCCGCGCGATTGAGAGTCATGATGTGGTGTTTGGTTTGGGGCCTGCGGGAACAGGCAAGACCTATCTTGCGATGGCGATGGCGCTCACGCTGCTCAAGCGTCGGGTCATGCAGCGCATCGTGCTCACGCGGCCCGCGGTTGAAGCAGGCGAGGCGCTGGGATTTTTGCCGGGCGATCTGCGTGAGAAAGTTGCGCCCTACCTGCGACCGCTTTACGACGCGATTCATGACATGCTCGATCCGGATGAGGGTCAGCGGTATTTGGAAGAGGGCACGATTGAAATCGCGCCGCTGGCTTTCATGCGCGGGCGCACGCTGTCGCGTTCATTTGTCATTCTCGATGAAGCGCAGAACACCACGCGCGAGCAGATGTTCATGGCGCTGACGCGTTTGGGCGAGGACTCGAAAATGGTCATCACTGGCGACAGCTCGCAGGTCGACCTCAAGCCCGGAGTGCGCTCGGGATTGGCCGAGGCCGAGCACGCCTTGCAGGGCGTCGAAGGGATCGCCTTTCAGCGGTTCTCACAGGCTGACATCATTCGTCACCCCGTGGTCGGTCGCATTGTCGAAGCCTACGAGCGTTATCGCGCGTAACAGGTTCAACTTGGGGAGTTTGAGAAATCACTGCGCGGGTGATGACTCACCTTCCTTTGGCGCGAGTTCCTCGGCTTTTCGCTTCATCTCCTCGAGCTCTTTCGAGTGAGTGGTGGGCGCGCTGTTCGATGCGTTGGCGTCGGGTGTGCTGGGCTCGGTTGGGTTCGGCGGAGTTTGATCCGGCGGCGCGATCGGCGGCGTGCTGGCGGGTGAGGGTTCTTCTGGATCGATGACCGTGGGGATCGCGCCCGAGGGTGGTTGTTCACCGGAGCCAATGGGCGGCAGTGTTGAAGCCGAGCCAGAAAGGGGCGGGTAAAGTTGGATTTCGTTTGGGTTCGTTGGATATGCCATGCCGCTATCAGTTGAGTCTGCCATACCTTCGACCATGACAGGCGGCACAAAACCAACCTCGCCGCTATCGAGCTCAACCTTCAAATAGCTGCCGCCTGCGGAAATGACCTTCATCGAAGTGCCGCGGCGCAGAAGCTTGTCGGCATCGGCATCGCCTTTGGGGCGCTTGAGGTAAAATGCGGTGTTGTCGACCACGGCCCGCACAAATTGCCCTGCACTGAAGCCTTCCGCTTCGATTGACGAAGGGCCCAGGTCGGAGCCAGGCGCACGCAAGGGGTCGGCCGAGCCGAAACCGATCGGCCCGCTGGAGGTGTTGCACGCTGCAAGTCCGATGGCGGCGATGCCCCATGCCAATGCCAATTGGTACGAATCTTTCATCGGTGATTTCCCTAACACACGGCTCATGGATGAGTCAATACCGCCCATCGTGGGTATTTGGCACGTATTGGTGGATTTCATCAAACAAGCGCTTGTTTCATGCGACCTTGACCATCGGAAAATCGGCGAGCAGACTCGCCGCCGCGTCAATCCCCAGCCCCCCTGCATGAACTTCAAAGCCCGCACCCTTGCCGCCCTGCGCGAAGCCCGCGCCAAGAACGCCCCCAAGTCCGCCCTCGTCGGCCTCGACGGATTCGTCGACACCATCGTCAAGCCTGTGGCTCAGCGTACTGGTCAAGGTGATGCCTTCACGCCGATTGAAACAATCACCGAATTCTCGCAGAGAATTGCGGGGGCTGCAGGCATGAGCACCAACATCGAGTTTTATCCGCTGATGGAAAAGCTCGGCGGCAATGGCCCGATCATGGCGTACGCGTTGATTGCGGCAGGCACGCGGCTGACTTATGTGGGTGCCTTGGGTCGGCCATCATTGCACGCGGTGTTTCATGATTTCGCGAGCAAGGCTGAGATCGTTTCGCTGTGCGAGCCGGCCACCACAACAGCCGCCGAGTTCAAGGACGGCAAGCTCATGCTGGGACAACTTCGCAGCCTCGACACCATCACACTCGACACCATCGATGCGGTGATGGGTGCGGAAAATTTCCGTAAGACCCTCGCGGCATCCGACCTCGTCGCCTTGGTGAACTGGACGATGATTCCGAACATGACCGCGATCCTCGAATCGCTCGTCAACGAAGTACTGCCAAACTTATCCGCGCGTGAGGGCCGCGTGTTTTTCTTTGACCTCGCCGATCCTGAAAAGCGCTCGCGCGAGGACTTGCTTGAGGTGCTGAAAATCATCGGCCGCTTCGGTGCCTTCGGCAGCGTGACGCTGGGATTGAATCTCAAGGAAGCGCAGCGCGTTCATGCCGAACTTGGTTTTTCGGCGCGCGGCGAATCGGAAGACGATCTCAAAGCGATTGCGTCCGACATCCGCACCAACCTTGGTCTTGCAACCGTCGTGGTGCACCCGCGTCAATCGGCAGCCTGCGCCACTGCGCAAGGCACCGCGTGGGTGCCCGGGCCATACACCGACAAGCCACTGATCACTACTGGCGCGGGCGACCACTTCAACGCCGGATTCGTGCAAGGTCAGATGCTCGGGCTTGATCCCGAGGGCTGCCTTGCCTTGGGCGTTTGCACCAGCGGCCACTATGTGCGCACGGCAGAAAGCCCCAGCTTGGATGATCTTGAAAAATTCCTCGCGTCTTGGGAGTGAGGAATTTTTTCAGCGAAGTTGTTTGAGAAAATTCTCCGCGTTTTGGCGATGTTCGGTTTGCTTGGCGGCCGGCATTTTTTTCCATGACTTTGCCATCATCGAAAGCCGTGGATTTTTGCCGAAAAATTCCGGGTAATCGGCGATGAAGGTCCAGAAGAGTCCGTCCCATGTCGCGCACCATGGACCCTTGGCGTGGTCGGACATTTTCAGCACATAGTTTGATCCCGAAAGGTAGGGTTTGGTCGTGAAGGTGCCGCCATCGGCAAACTGCGACATGCCATAGACATTGGGCACCATGACCCAGTCGTAGGCATCGACGAATAACTCCATGAACCAACGATAAACCTCATCGGGTCGAATGCGGCACAGCAGCATGAAATTTCCAAGGATCATGAGTCGCTCGATGTGGTGGCAATAGCCGTCGCGCAGGACTTGTCGAATCGCATGGTCAACGGGTTCGATGCCAGTAGTCGCGTTGTAAAAGGCGGCGGGCATAGGTCGATCGAAGCCCCAGAAATTTTTTCGGCGGATGGTTCGTCCATGATGACGATAAATGCCGCGCATGAATTCGCGCCAACCGATGACCTGACGAATGAAACCCTCGAGCGAATTGAGAGGCGTTTCCCGGTCGGTTCTCGCTAACGCGCGTGAGATAACATCTTTAGGGTCGAGCAGGCCGATGTTGAGCATCGGCGTGATGGCTGCGTGATGAATGTACGCGTGGCGGGTTGAGATTGCGTCTTCGTATGCGCCGAAGTTGGCAAAGCGCTGCGCGAAAAATTCATCGAGCCATGCCATCGAGTCCGCGCGGGTGACGGGCCAGCGGAAATTCTCCGTGTCGCCTGGATTTTTGGAAAAATGTTTTTTCACATGCGCGATCGCATCAGTGACCCATTGGTTGAGCGCCGCGCGCGGTTCGGATGGCACTTGGTATTTGCTTGGCAGTTTCGCTCGATTGTCGGCATCGAAGGACCACTTGCCGCCGATGGGTGATTCATCGTCCTCGATCAGAATGCGCATGCGTTTTCGCTGGGCCTGATAGAAACTGGCCATGAAGGGTTTGCGCTTGCCAGCGATGTGCGTGGCGAGGAAATCCGTGGGCGTGAGAAAGTTCGGTGAATCGTGGACGCGCAGCTCGAGGCCACGATTTTTTGCCAGGCCGCGAAGACGCATCATCATCACATCATCCTCCGGGTCGGCGATGTGCATGACGCTGATTCCTTGAGGCAGCAATTTGTCGAGAAGCTTTGCGCTGTCGACGGATGAACCTCCGGGATTGTCGATGTAGGACACCTCATGTCCCATGCCCATAAGCTCGGCCGCGTAGGCCTGCATGGAGGCGCGGTGAAGCACGAGTTTTTGTTGGTGGACTGCAAGCGGCCAACGTGCGTCGTTGCCAAAGATGAGCGGATCTTCAAAGAGATAACAATGGCGCCCCTTCGCTATTGCCGGATGATTCGCAAACAGCTGATGCGGATGGATCAGGGCGATTTCCATAGGCCGAAAATCAGAAAACCCTCACAGAGGAAAGGCCGCCGTCGGGACGAAGGATTTGTCCGGTGATGAAGGCTGAGTCGTCGGAAAGAAGAAACGCAGTCAGCTTTGCCACATCTTCGGCTTTGCCGACTTGCTGCAGTGGATGGCGTTTGGCTGCGGCATCGCGTTTGGCATCGCTGTTGAGCAAGGTGTTGGCGAGCGGTGTGTCGGTGAGCGATGGCGCGATGGCATTGACGCGGATTTTGGGTGCAAGCTCTGCGGCAAGAGATCGGGTGAGCCCTTCGACCGCGCCCTTGGCGGCGGCGATTGATGCGTGGAAAGCCATGCCTTGCGCGACGGCGATGGTGGAGAACATCACGATCGATGCCGAGGGCGCCGCCTTGAGCGCTGGCAGCGCGGCTTGGATTGCGGCGGCAGCTCCGAGGCAGTTGGTTTGAAAGTCTTTGATGAAGTCCTCGGCCGTGACGCGATGGAAAGGTTTGAGTGTGATGCTTCCAGGAAAGTAGACGAGTCCATCGAGAGCCGGCGGCAGATCATGGAGTGCTGGTGAAGCGGCATCGAATGGCTGCACGGGGATGCCAAGATTCACGAGCGGCGCGGCCTGACGCGCGGCGGCGACGAGCGAATAACCCGAGGCTTGAAGAAGCTGCGCAGTGGCGAGACCAATGCCCGAGTTGCCGCCGATCAGAAGAATGGTTTTTGGCATGTCTGAACTTGGGTCATCGCGCGGATGCGTCAAGCGGCAACACGAGAAACGAAAGGCCATGCATGGCTTTCCGTCTTATTTCGAAAGAAAAAAATTCAAGCGTGGTGCAGCAGAATCGAGTTCGCTGCGAAGTGATCGGACAGAATGTCAGAGACGATCACGATCGGCGTGCCTGTGCGCACGAGGTTTTCTTTGAGAAGCAATTCGGTGACGCGCTGGATGGTTTCCTCAATGTTCGAGGAGAAGGCGAGTTTGATGGGACGCACGCCGCGGGTAAGAGCCATTTGACGGCAGACTGCATCTTTGGGAGTGACCGCAAAGAATCCAGCAGTGCGTGGGCGGATCATGGCGACTTGGTTGGCAAGTGCCCCGCGGCGGGTAAGCACCACCAATCGGGCATCGGGCAATGAGTCGGCGAGCGTGACAGCGGCGCGGGCGGTTTTTTGGCGCTCCTCGCGCATCAGCACGCCTTGACCAAAGCCGTGACCGCCGGAGCGTTCGATGCGAGTGGAAATGCGCACGAGCGCCTCGACGCAGCGTAGCGGGTATCGGCCGACCGAGGTTTCACCGGAAAGCATCAGCGCGTCGGCTTCCTCGTAAGCGGCGTTCATCACATCGGTGACTTCGGCGCGGGTGGGGGTCGGTTGATGGATCATCGATTCCAGCAAGTGGGTGGCGACGATCACGCGGGTGCCGAGGTCGTGGCAGCGCTTGATGATGCGGCGTTGAAGAATCGGGAGCTCTTCAAATTCCACCTCGGTGCCAAGGTCACCGCGTGCGATCATGATCACATCGGCTTCGCGGATGATCGCATCGATGTTGCGCACGGCTTCCTGGTCCTCGACCTTGGCGATGATTTGCGCATCGCCTTCGAGTGACTTCATCGTTTCGCGCAGTTCGCGGACATGGGCCGCGTCGCGCACGAATGAGCCGGCGATATAATCGGCTTCGCATTCTACGGCGAGCGCGAGATCGATGTGGTCTTTTTCGGTGAGCGCGGGGAGGTTAAGCCGCACGCCGGGGAGATTGATGTGACGGCGCGAGCCCATGGTACCTTGGGTCTTGACGCTGCAAAGGATGCGGTCGCCTTGCACATCGTCGATGCGCATGAGAAGCGCGCCATTGTCGACGACCAGAGTGTTGCCGACCGAAACATCGTTCATCAAGCCCTCATAATTTACCGTCGTGGATTTCTCCACCGTGGCCTTGGTGTTTTCCTTGCGGAACTCCACCACATCACCTTCGGCGAGATCGATTGGCTCGGGCAGGTCGCCGGTGCGGATCGACGGGCCTGTGAGGTCGAAGAGCACGGCGACATTCGCGTTGCGTTGCTGCGACTGATGACGCACACGTTTCACCATTTCCGTCGCCCATTCGTGCTTCGCATGGCTCATGTTGAGGCGAAAGACATTGCAACCGGCTTCGATGAGGCTGCCGATCATGGCTTCCGATTCCGTGGCGGGGCCAAGGGTGCAGATGAGCTTGGTTTTGCGTGACATGGATGATGGTTCTGATTGGTGGCGCAGCGTCGCGCGGTAATGCTTTAGTGTTCGAGAGGCGAGCTTGGTAGCGAATTATCCCTGATCGAGGGATTTTTCGGTTTTCGCATCGATGATCGCAAAGCGTTCGCGGTTGAGGCTTGGATCGGAACGGAAAATCAATCGGCCCGAGTGCGAGCGTTCGAGTTCCATGAGCAATTGGGAGTCCTCGCTTTTGAAGCGGTTGAGAACATCCGAATTCACGACGATGATGATGTCGCCGACCGTGTCGCGGTGTTTTTGGATGACCGTGTTCAGGCGGCGTTGGATTTCCACCGACATGGTCATGGGAGTTTTCACGCGGGCGCGGCCTTGGCAGTACGGACAAGGTTCGTACATCGAATCGCGAAGGGATTCGTTGAGGCGTTGGCGCGTCATTTCCATGAGGCCAATCGGCGAGATCTGCAGGACCTGGGTTTTGGCCTTGTCCTTTTTGAGGCGGTCCTTGATCGCTTTGTAGACCGCTTGTTGGTCCTTGCGGTGGCGCATGTCGATGAAGTCGATCACGACGAGTCCACCGATGTTGCGGAGGCGAAGTTGGCGCGCAACTTCGCGCGCGGCTTCGATGTTCGTTTCGAGAATCATCTTGTCGACATCCTTGGCGCCACGGTTGCGGCCGGTGTTCACATCGACGGAGATCAGGGCCTCAGTTTCATCGATCACCACATAACCACCGCAAGGCAGCCAGACTTGGCGTGAGAATGCCTCATCAATTTGTTTCTGAATGTTGATGCGCTCGAAGATCGGCTGAGTCGAGGTCGGCAGGTGGTGGATGCGGCGTTTCGCGCGGCGCGAAATTTTGCCGGCGATTTCACGAATCGCCTCGGTCGTTTGCGCATCGTCGCAGATCACTTGGTTGACTTCATCCGTGAGGAAGTCGCGAGCGGTGCGCTCGATGAGTCCGGGCTCTTGGAAGATGCAGGCGGGCGCGGGATTTGCTTCGCGGCGGGCCTCTATTTCATCCCACTGCTCGAGCAGCATGGCGAGGTCGCGCACGAAGTGGCGGGCGCGGGTGCCCTGCGCGACGGTGCGCATGATCACACCCATGCCATCGGGCACGGAAAGTTTCTGCACGATCTTGCGCAGGCGCGCGCGTTCCTTCGGGTCTTCGATCTTGCGCGAGATACCGAATTGCTCCGTGAAGGGCATGAGCACGAGGTAGCGTCCGGCAAGCGAGATGTTGGTGGTGACGCGTGGGCCCTTGGTGCCGATCGGGCCTTTGGAAACTTGGATGACGATTTCCGAACCGACCGGATAGATGTCGGGGATATCCTTGGAGGTGATTTTTTTGACATTTTTCTTTTTGCCCTCGCGTTGGATTTCCTCGAGTCCGCCATCGAGTGCGGCGGGGATCGCGTCCCAAAAGTGAAGGAACGCGTTCTTGTCGAGGCCGATGTCGACAAACATCGCCTTGAGGCCTGGCTCGATGTTTTTGACGCGTCCCTTGAAGATACCGCCGACGATGTTTTGGTCGCCTTCGCGTTCGACTGAATATTCTTCGAGGATGCCGTCTTCGAGCAATGCGACGCGGCGTTCGAGTTTTTCGACATTGATGACGAGGCTGTTGCCGCGCATGGGATCTGGCTTGCCGATGCCGAGGAGTCTTTTGATGTGTTGGATCATGATGATGGTTGGATGTTGAATGTTTTTTCCGCCGATGGCGGTTTAGGGTTCGGTGATTGGAAGAGCCCTTGGGATAACGGTTCCCTCGGAGTCGACTTCCGGTGTGAGAGTGGGTATGGGTGGGGTGTTGATGTTGTTGGGGGTGTTGGATGCGATGTCGGTTTCTTCACCGGTTTCGTAAATTTCTAGATCGGGTTCGTTGCCAGGCTCACGGATTCGATCGAGAGCGTCTTTGGGGAGATTAATGTGTTCAATGCGGCCGGTGTTGCCGGCGAATTCCGTTTGCGCGCGCAGCGGGAGGCGCTGGTCTTTTTCATCGCCGAAAAGGCCTTTGTAAATGAGGTGGACGAGCGGGCCGCAGACGCTGCCGCCAGATCCAGCGTTTTGAGCAATCACGCACACGACATAGCGGGGTTCGTCGTAAGGCGCAAAGCTCGTGACCCATGAGTTGTTAGATTTTTTTCCGTTCTCGACGGTTTGGGCGGTGCCGGTTTTTGCGGCGACTTCAGCTTCGGTGAGGCGGACCTTGCCAGCGGTGCCGCCGGAATTCACGGCGAGCCACATGCCTTTGCGAATGAGGTCGAGATCGCTGGCCTTCATGCCGTCGTGGATGAGGTTGCGAATGGCCTTCGGTTTGTCGGCGATGAGCGATTTGCCTTCTTCGGAAATGGCCGATTTGACGATGCGTGGTTGGTAGTAGGTGCCGCGATTGGCGATGCTCGCCGTCATGGTGGCGATTTGCAGCGGGGTGGCCATCGAGTCGCCTTGACCGATCGAGAGCATGGCGGTGAGGGCGGGGGTCATCGTTGCGCCGGGGTGCGAGTTGAGCCATGTGTCGCTGCCCGGAAGGATGCCGGGTTTTTCGCCGGGCAATTCGATGCCGGTTGCTTTGCCGAGGCCGACTTTGCCACAGCCTTCGACCATGCCGCGCCAACCGATCGAATTGGCGAGTTTGTTGAAATACGGGTTGCAGGATTTTTGGATCGCGCTTGGCAAGTTTGTATTTCCGTGGCGGCCCTTGCTTTGGTTCCAGATCCAACAACCGATTTGATGTTTGCCGTAAGCGACATAGCCGTCGCATGAGAACGAGCGTTCGGCCTGACCTTGCAAGGCGCCTGCGATGGCGGTGGCAAGTTTCATCGTCGAGCCCGGTGCGTACTCCGAAATCGCGCGGTTGGTGAGTGGTGAGAGCAGGCGGTTGCTGTTGTAATTTTTCCAACGCTCTTGCGAGATGCTTGGGATGAACGCGTTCGGGTCGTAGTCCGGCACTGATGCCATCGCGAGGACTTCGCCGGTGTTCGGGTCCATGATCACGCCAGCGGCACGGCCCGCGTGGCGCAGCGCATTTTCGAGCAGCAGTTGTTTGCGCGCGTCGATGGTGAGACGCACGGTCGCGCCTGTGCCGGGCTTGGTGTAATCCGAGAGGCGGATCACGCGGCCTTTTTCGTTGCGCACGATGGTTTTGATGCCCTCGGGTCCGCGCAAAAGTTCATCCATCGTTGCCTCGACACCGGCGATGCCCTTTTCGCTGCCGATGAAGTGGGTAAATTTGCGGCCTTCGCTTTTTTCGATGTCGCCCTTTTCCCATTGCTTGAGGTAGCCTAGCACATGGCTAGCCAAGCTGCCGAGCGGGTACTCGCGTTGTGGGCGCAGCGCGATGTAAACGCCGGGCAGCGCGATGTTGTGTTCGGCGAGTTTGGAAAACTCCTCGAAGCTCAGGTCGGTGCGGTAGCGGAAGGGGACGAGTCCGCCATGGGTGACGAAATGCGTGCGCAGAGCCGAGGCGTTGTAGTTGCGCGCGAGGTCGAGTTTGCGGAGTTGCGCGATGGTGGTTTCGTTGACGATCGCAACGATGTCCTTTGGCGTTTGTTTGGTGGCGGATTTTTTTTCGGCGCGTTGTTCGGCGAGATAGGCCTGTTGGATTTCCGCGAGGTTGAAAGTGATTTCGTATTGGCGACGGTTGCGTGCAAGTGGCACGCCGTTGCGATCGGTGATCATGCCACGGATGCCGGGCTCGCGAACGGTGACGCTTTGGTTGCCGGGAACGCGATTGAGAAACTCGTAGCGGCGTTCGATTTGAAATTCGTGAAGCCGGTTGACGAGCAGGCCGAAGCCACCGAGCACGAGTGCCGTGAGCAGGTAGATTCGGAATTTGGAAATGCTTTCCATCGATGGCTTTTCAGCGGTTGATCCTTTGCACGGTTTCCATGTCATCGTCCTGATCGCGGTCGGGTGAGATCAGGCGAAGCGGTACCAGCAGCAAAGGGGCAAGCGCGGCGGTGAAGATTGAAGTGAAGAGAATTTGGAGAAAGGTCGGGCGATTGATTTCGAGTTCGCCGCGGATGAAACTCACGAGGCTACTTTCGAGCGTGAGACAAAGCATGAGGGTGAGGCCGATAATCATTGTGGTGATGAGCCACCGGCCATCGCGGAAGAAGGGTCGAATGAAATGCATCAGATAGCCTGCCAATCCAAACAACAGGATCGAGTATCCAAAGCGCAGGGATTCGGTGGGCTGCGTGTAAACAGTGTGATCGCCCGGATGCGGAGAGAGCGTGCATTGCGCGTCCCAGAGAAATCCGCCGATGAAGGCAAGCAGGAGCATGAGTGGTTGACCCGAGCCGACCGCGCAGCAGAGGAATGCGAGATGAACCAGCAGGATGCGCGAGTGGTGCAGGCCCGTGAATGCCGGCAAGAGCTGCTGGGCGGCGAAGGCCGCGAGCAGAAGCACAATGGTGGCGATGATAAAGCGGATCACGGGTCAGGAATCGGCGGGCAGTACCACAAATACCGCGCCAAGATCCGCGAAGTTCACCGAGGGTCGGACGAGAGCTTCGGAATCCAGCGCGCCTTTTTCA
>JBEEOX010000008.1:0-18273 GCA_041191425.1 Verrucomicrobiota bacterium
GCTTTGCGACCTTCCGCGTCTATGCCACCTGCCAAGAGTCTGGCGGATTCTATTTCCCAGCAAAGGGCGCGAATGTCACCTTCGGCACGCGGATCAGCCGCACCACGATCGACAACTTTCCGGGCGTGGTGCTCTACACCTATGTGGACCACGCCATAAAAACCGAGCTCTTCATCGACCGCATCAAGGATCAAAAGCCCGAGCTCAAGATCCCGAAGAAAGTCAGCTCCGAGTTCGTCGCCGGACTGAGCGGGCAAAAGCTCGTCCCGCGCAAGACGCCGAGCGGCCAAGTCTATGTCTGGAAGGATGTCCGAGATGATCACTTTATGGATGCGCTCAAACTCTGCCACATCGCGTGGCACATTTTGAAAAACGCCTGATCGGACTGCATATCATTTCGGAAACCCACCACCCACCACGCGGAAACGCCGGTGGGTTTTTTTATGCCATTTTGACACCCGCCCGTCGGCGTGAGCGAATCCATGAAAATCAGCGGCGTGAAGTCCTACCTGCGCCGGACCAAGACCAACGAAGAGCTCGAGGCCTTGGCCGACACCGTCTTTTCCAGCGCCACTGAGGAGGTTGTGATAACCAGCATCGGCACCGAGGGATCAAGCTCGTCGGGGCAGGTGAGTTTCCCCAAGTGGCTGCTACTCCAAGCGATCGAAGAATTGCTCACCGACGGAGGCCGTGAGCGTCAGCTTGCCGCGATCGTCGACCGCTCACGCTACTCATCGCCGCTTTGATTTTGACACCCCGAAATCAATCGTGAGCGAAATCAAAAAATCAAATCGCGGTGGCAAGCGCCCCGGAGCCGGACGCCCGAAGAAAAACGCCACGCCCAAGGCCGCCGCCTTTGAAGCTGCCGAGCATTCCATCAATCGCGGCCTCGTCATTCTCAACACCGTCGAACCCCGCCGCGAGCTCCCCGCGCAGACTCGCCTCGAGCTACTCAAGAAAGCCCGCTGGCTGTACAACAATGTCGGCGTCGCCGCCTACCTCATCGAGCACCTTGCCCAGCGTGCCGTCGGCACCGGCATCGTCCCGAAGGCCCGCACCGCGAATGCCGAGTGGAACCGCATGGCCGAGCGCGCGTTTGAAGATCGCGCCTGCGCTGAGGCATGGGCATTCGACGCATCTTCACAGGTCAACTTTTACGGCGCTCAATCTCTCATCCTTCGTCAAGTCGCCTGCGATGGCGACTTCTTCGCGCAGTTCCTCACCACCCAGAGCGGCGGCGCGCGCGTCCGCTTCATAGGCGGCGAGGCGGTGGGATCGACTGCCGACTCCTCCGACCGCTCGTTCGATGGCGTCCTGCTCGACCAGTTCGGCGCACCCTTATCCTACCGCGTTATTACCGACCGCGCCAACGGCAAGTACACCGATGTCCCAGCGCAGGACATGCTCCACTTCCGCCACATCCGGCGCGCAGGCTACCCACGCGGCGCGTCATGGCTGCACAACGCAGCGATCAACCTGCAAGACCTTTCGGAAATCCTCTCCTACACCAAGGGCGCATTCAAAGCAGGCGCGCAGATCGGCTTTTCGATCACCAGCAACGAAGCGGCCAAGATCGGCCTCGGTGCTAAAATCGCCACCAGCGAAGGCGATGACCTCAGCACCGAGCGCCTCTACAACGGCACGCTCATTCCAAAGCTCAAGCCGGGCGAGTCGATCCAGAGCTTCAAGAACGAACACCCCGGCCAGAGCTTCGAGCCGTTCGTGCGCTATGTGATCTCCGAGGTCGCGCGCGGCATCGGCCTGCCACCCGAAGCGCTCATGATCTTCGTCGGCGCGAGTGGCACCGAGTTCCGCGGATTGCTCGAGGTCGCACAGAATTTCCTCGAGCGTCTCCAGCAAATGCTGGTCGATCAGTTCTGCCGTCCGTTCTGGAAGTTCTGGCTGTATCAAGAAATTCAAGCCGGTCGCTTGCCATACCCCGGCGACGATTGGTGGAGGTGCGAGTTCATCCCGCCGAAGAAAATCACCGTCGACAACGGCCGCGATGGCCGCCTGTACAGCGACTTGATGGACAAGGGCTACATGTCATGGGAGCGCTACTGCAACCTGCACGGCCTCGATGCCGAAGCCGAGGAAGACGACATCCTGCAAACCTACCTCCGCCGCAAAGCGAAATGCGACGCGCTTGGCCTCGAGGTTGGTGAGGTTTTCCCAAGCCAAGACGGCAGCCTCTGAAATTTTGACACGCCCGCTGCGGCGTGAAGACCTGGTATGCCCTATCTGCCCGCGCTGAAGTTCGCCAAACCGAAATCTCCATCTTCGACGAGATCGGTTATTACGGCGTATCTGCCAAGCAGTTCATCACCGATCTCAAGCGCGTCCCTGCCGACCACGAGATCGTTCTCAAGATCCACAGCCCCGGCGGCGAGGTCTTCGATGGCAACGCGATCTTCAACGCGCTGAAGCGTCACCCCGGCGGCGTCACCGTCGAGATCGAAGGACTGGCCGCGTCGATGGCCACGGTGATCAGCCTCGCAGGCGCGCCGGTCAAGATGGCCGCGAATGGATTCTACATGATCCACAACCCGTGGGGCGTCGCGATGGGCGATGCCGAGGAGATGCGGGATCAAGCCGCGTTGCTTGAGAAAATCCGCGAAGGCATGATCGCCGCCTATTCGGCGAAGAGCGGTCAAGAGCCAGAGCAGATCGCCGCATGGATGGATGCCGAGACATGGTTCACGGCTACCGAAGCACAAGCCGCAGGCTTTGTCGACGAAGTCACCGACTCACTCGCGCTCGCCGCCAGCACCAACAAGTTCTCGCGCCTCGCGAAGTTCCGCAATGCGCCGTCCGATTTGACAGCGCGGTCCGTGGATATGGACCCACAACTCGAAGCCGCTGCCGAGATCGACGAAGAGGTCGTGATCGAAGCCACCGAAGAGCAGGCCGCTGAAGAGCAGGCCGCCGAAGCCACTCCTTCCGCATCTCTCGCAGAGATCATCGAAGCCGCTCCCGAAGCCGCCGAAGAAGAAGTTCAACCCGAAGAAGAAGCACCTGCGCCGGAAGTGCCGGTCGCATCCGTGCCACACGCCGACGCGATCGTCGCGAAGTACAACGCCGTGCTCGCCCGCGCTGAAAAAGCCGAGAGCGAACTCACCACAGTCAAAGCCGAGCTCGATGCCGAGCGCACTGCACTCGCGAACCTCGAGCGTTCGCTTGGCCTCGCCGCCGCGCGCGTCGTGCCAGTGATCGAGAACTCCGCACCCGAGGCCAGCGACCCCGTCGCCGAGTACCTCGCCGCCGTCGAGTCAGGCGATCGCAAAGCCGCCTCCGCCCTCTTCGAGAAGCACAAGGCCGCCATCTGGAGCCACCGCCAAAAACTTTCGAAGGCGTAAGCCAACGAGAACCAAACCAACCCCACCACCCCCACCGCAATGCCTAACACATTCGACTCCGCTCTTGTTGCCGATTCCATCGCGCAACAAGCTCAAACGGTTCTCGCGAACCGCCTCTCCGCCCTCAACCTTTTCGCTTCCGACTTCAGCTCGGATGTGAAGAAAGCGAAGGACACCGTTCAAGTTCCGCTCGTCACTGCGACTGGCGCAACTGTCGTCAACCCGACCAACTTTGAGCCCGGCGGCAGCGCCACCGTGGGCAAAGCTTCGGTGACTCTCGACCACATCTTCCAACCTTTCGCGATCACTGCTTCGGAGCTTGCTTCGGGTCATCGCCTTGAGCGCCTGATCCGCATCTCGCTCGACGCACTCGCCGACAAGATTTGGGCTCTCGCCACTGCGCCGATCACCGTTGCCAACTTCGGTGCCGCTGCTGTGACTAAGGCTGCCACTGGCATCACCCCAACCTCCGGCGACATCGCCAAGGTCTGGGCCGCTGTCAGCAAGTCGCCACGCAAAGGCCTTGTCGTCAACCCCACCATCTACTCGCAGCTGATCCCAACTTCGACCACCGGCCTCAGCCTTGGTCAAGGTGCCTACGGCTTCGACAACGGCGTTCACTACGCGACGCAGTTCAGTGGTGAGACCAACATGATCGGCTTCGGCTGCGCGCCGGAAGCTCTCGTGATGGCCGCCGCTGCTCCTGCGATCGACGACGCAGTTCGCGCTCAGTTCGCCGTCTCCGACATCGTGACCCTCGACCAACTTGGTCTGAGCGTTCAGTACAATGTCTGGGGCTCGACCGCCAACCGCCAAGTCAACGCTTCGCTCGAAGTGATGTTCGGCGCCGCCGCTGGTATCACCGACGGCACGATGGCGATCATCAAGTCCGCTGCCTGAGGTTAGTCCAAAGGTTCTCGTTCGGTTGTAGCAAACCTACCGTCACTGGGTTCAAGCCCCAGTGGCGGTTTTTTTTGACATGCACACGCATTCAGAATGACCCCTGCCGCGATCAATACCTTCCGCCTCAAATCGGCGGCAGTTCAAAACGAGGCACACGGCGTCACGGTTCGGTTCCGCAATGCCGACATCAAGGTGATCATCTCGTCGGTTCGTCTATCACTCTCGCTCGAGCTCGGCGGCAATGCCCAAGGCGGCGAGTACACCGTGCGCTTTCTCGCCTCCACTTTGACCAGCGCGCCCACGCGCGGCGAGCAGATCAAATTCAATGGCCGCAAGTACACCATCACTGAGACCCGCGACCCGATCAGCACACTGGGCGAGCATGTCGTGACCATCCAACCCGGCTCCGTTTCGCCCCTATGAATTTGCAGATCGAACAATCCGTTCGCGACTGGCTCGCCAACCTCGAGGCCTTCGAAGGCATCGCCATCCACTGCGGTCAGAGCGACGACGAGATCCCCAACGACGAGCCGCTCATCATGGTCGCGTGCGAAGACATCAACACCCCAGCACCGACGCTCTATGTCGCCAGCGTGCGGCTGATCGTCAGCACGCCCTCAGTCATGGCCGATGCGCTCACCGATCACCGCAACCTTGTGACCAGCCTGCGCGGCACACTCAACGACGCCGAGACGATGGCCAACTTTTTCCCCGTCGGCATCACCTGTGCCGGTGCGTCGATCAACACTTGGAACGAGTCGCAGAGCAATGACCGCTGGCTATCGCAGGTCAACCTCACGCTCGGCATGGTCGAGCTGTAAGCGCAGCGCGATTTGACACGCGCGGATGTGGAGACCCCCACATCCCATGCCAGCCACCATCTACAAAGCATCGTCCGTCTCTTCTGTGGAGTTCGGTATCACCAACGAGACCGGCATCTTGCTCAGCTCGTTTTCGCGCAATGTCACCGCCAACAAGTCCGAACTTCGTGACGCGGAAGGTGAAGTTGTCGCCGTCGCCATCACCGGCAAGCAAGCCGAGATCACCCTTGAAGGCACGCTCAACGGCAGCGCGACCATGCAAGTCGGCAACCTGCTCACGCTGTCCAACGACATCGACAAGTACGGCCTCGCCGACGGCACGGTGATCGTCAACTCGGTGCAGGAGAAGTCCAGCGCCGGTGAGTTCAAGACCATCTCGGTGAGCGCAACGCAGTACGCGAACACCATGACCGCTCCGGTCTAACCGCAGCCCTCTCACTGCTCAAAGCCGACAGCTCCCCGGCCAAAATAGGGAGCTCTTTTTTTACAAATTATGGACCAAATTGAACTGTTTCACACGAGCAATCTCAAGCTCGCCACCGCCCTCGTCACCCTTGGTTTCGAGCTCAACGAAGCACCCGTCACGCGGCAAGTCCGCAGCGACGGCAACGAGACCACTGTCTTCTGGTTCAAGGCCTCGCACCCGGACAACGGGCAGAGCGCCTTCGAGCATTTCCAGAACTTCACCAAGCGCAGTGAGTTCTTCGCCGAGAGCAATCCAGAGCACCCGCTCAACTACATGCGGGCCTACGCGGACAACCGCGACGAGCTCATCGACCTGATCCGCAACACGCCGCGCGATGTCGTCATCGAGCGCAATGGCCGCCGCATCGCCATCCGCGAAACCGCCTCCGAAGAGACGAGGAAAAAGTTCGCCGCCCTTCTCTGAAACCACCCCGAAATACCATGCCTAAAAATACCAAAATCGAACTAGTAAAAGACGACGAAATCCTGCGTGAGCAGGGCATGACCAGCGGACCGGCAAAGGCCGCGCGCTGGGAGCTGCGCACCACTGCCGCCACCGAGGTGAGCTGGATGCAGCGCAACAAAGTGTTGCAACCAGAGATGGACATTCTGTGGCGCGCCTGCGCTTTCGCCTACATCCACGAGGCACCCCGCGTCGAGATCCGCAAGGTGATCAACGATCATGACACCTTCATCGAAGCCGTCGACCGCTGGATGGACAAAAACGACCCGACCTCGGCAGACATCAAAGAACTCGTTTCGATGATGAACACGCGCATTGAGGAATGGTTTGCAAGCTCAAGCGAGCATCAAGACGCCACCGCATCCTCGGGAAACTGAACAACCCCGGCTGGCTCGCGGGCTATGCCTGGCGCATCGCCTCGATCACTGGCTGGGGCTACCGCGAGATCATGGAAGACCTGCCGTTCGCGGCAGGCTTGCAGATCCTCCATGCCGAGGACTACGCCCACAACCGGCCGCGAATCTGGTCGCGAAACAAGGCAGTTTCCGAATTTGACTCGCTGCAACTGATTGAAGATGCCTTCCAAAATTTGAACCATGGGAATGACGGCTTACACGACTGACATCGAGGACATGCTGGAGAAATACCAGCAGGTCAGCGGTCGTTCGGTGCGCGAGCTCGTGAGGGCTTACGCGCGCCTTGCATGCGTTCAACTCGCCAATCGCACACAGGCATTCACCAGCGGCCCGAGTGATGGCCCTGCGGCACTGGATCGCCAGACAAAGACGGTGTCTTTCGATATCAAGAAAGTCATCAAGGACAAAGAAAGCCTGCGCGAGCGTTTTGAGAAATCGGTACAAAAGCAAGAAATCCGCGACCGCTTGGTCAAGGTGCTGAACGCAGGCCGCTATGATGTACTCGCTAAGATCATGGTCAATATCGGCATGATCCACAGCGAGTCAGATTTCATCAAGATCGCAGGTGCTTCATCAGCGAAAAGCGCGCACACGCAACACATCAACAGAAAAAGCGGTCGAACCAACTCGCCACCCGGCAAAGTCTACATCAGCACAGGCGAACTCGAAGGCTACATCACCGAAGTCTCAAAGCGCATTGGCTATGCCAAAGGTGGCTGGGCAGAGTGCGCGCGTGAGATCGGTGGCATCAGTGGCGATGGCGCTCGCGGGATTCCAGCTTATGCCAAACGCCACAAGGGCGGAAATTTCAATGTGCGCGACCACTCAAATGACGAGCAGGAACCGTATTACGAAATGACCAATACGACACCATACATCCGCAAGCTGCTTGATAACGGTAGCGAGACGACCGCGATGAACATCGCCCGCGAGCGGATGATCAAGTCGCTTGAGAAAGTTTTCCAAGCCGCCAGCAAAAAAGGCTCTAACATCCCAGCCACCACGAAATCCGAAACCGAATCAGCCGTATGAGTGATGTAAAAGTAAAGTTCGGAGCCGAGGATGTCGGTCTTGAGAAGACGCTCAAGTCGGTGCAGACCGAACTCGGGCAACTTCAAACCAAGGTGAAGTCCGGCGACCTTTCGATGTCGGAACTTGAATCCACGATGAAGCGCATCGGGCAGGTCGAGTCGCTTGAGAAGCGCCTCAAGGGCATGGGTGGTGAAGCGGCTGATACCGCGCCCAAGATCGACAAGCTGGGCGACGAGGCGAAGACCATGGGCAACAAGGCCGAGGATGCAGGCGAAAAAGGTGGCATCGGTCTCGGCAAGATCGGCATCGCCGCAGGTGTGGCAGGCGCGGCATTCGCCGCAGGGATGAAGGTGCTCGAGCTTGCAGCCGACGCCGCTCGCGCAGTAGTCGACAATTTCGGCGAAGCGCTCGACCTGGGTGGTGAGCTTAATGACCTGAGCGCCCGCACCGGCGAGACCGCAGGCAACCTGCTGGTCCTCCAACGCGCCTTCGACAACAGCGGCGTCGGAGCCGACAAGGTAGGCACGGCGGTCAACAAGCTGCAAAAGTTCATGGACGCCGCGAGCGACAGCTCGAGCAAACAGGCAGAGTTGATGGGAAGTCTCGGCATCTCCATGGCTGACCTCGAAGGGAAGACCCCGACCGAGCAAATGCAGATTTTCGCGCAGAAGATTGACGGCATCCAAGATCCAACCTCCCGCGCGGCGACCGCGATGCAAATCTTCGGCAAGTCCGGCGGCGAGTTGCTACCATTGCTCAGCAATTTCTCAGGAGAACTCGAAACCGCGCAAGGCCAACTCGGCAGCATGCCAGGCGTGATGGATCGAACCTCAAACGCATTCGATACGATCTCCGACAACCTCTCAGTCGCAAAGGGCAAACTCACGGAGTTCGCCGCAGGCATGCTCGAAGGTGCGGCCCCAGCATTGGAAAAGTTCTCCGCTATGCTCGCAGGTGTCGATGCCGCAGGCTGGGGGCAAAAGCTCGGCGAGGTGGTGATGCGAGTCGCCGATCTGCTCATCGGCGCGTTCAAGTCACCGCAGGCGGCGATTGATGCCATCGGCCTCGCGCTCCAAGCGGGTGCCTTGGAGTTTGCCAACCTACTCCTCAACAAGTCGATTGATGTCTTCAATTTGTTCAAGACCTTTTTCTCATCGGAGATGCCGTCATTGCTCACCAATCAATTCGGCACGGCGCTCAAGCTGACATTTGTGGAAGGCATGCAGGTCTTGACCGATAAGATGCTCGGAGTGGTGCAAGCCTTCAATCAAGACTTCGGCGGATCGGTCGAGCAGGTCGGCAATTTCTTCTCCAAGACATTCTCGAACATCCTCAACCTTTTCAGCAGCGACTTTGTCCAAGCTCTCACCAATCCAATCGCTTTCATCTCCGGCAAGCTATTCTCCGGTTTGAAGGACGCCGCCGACAACGGCGGTATCAGCTTCAAATCCGTCATGACCGATGGAGTGGAAACCACCCTCGGCAAGCTCTCAAGCGGCCTCGGCGAAAGCGCGCAAAAATACTCGGAGGATTATAAAGCAGGCACCGAACGGATCGGCCAAGAGTGGGACAAGATCACCGGCGACCTTGAATCATCGGCGACCGACTTCTTCGGTGCTGAGCCAGCCGCCCAACGCCTTACCGACAAGATGGGCGAGATCGAAGCGTCGGGCAAAGCGTTCCGCGAACAATTCGAGACCTCGACGGACAAGCCTGCCGAGAATATCAAGCAGATCGCCACCGATCTTGGAGATGCGAGCGTTGAATCCGGCGACATCGAGCAAAGGCTATTGAATGCCGGTGACAACCTCAAACTCAACACCCGTGAGTCGAAGGAGAACATGAACGAGATCAAAACGGTTGGAGACTTGATCGCGGCTCAAGACGCAGCCAAGCCGATGCTCACATTCAAAGAGCAAGTCACTAAGGCCCGCGAAGAGTTGAAGGCCTTGAAAGACTTCATTGGAGAAGATTTGAGCAAGTATTCCATCCCCGACATTGCCAAAAAACTCGGCATCGATGTCGCGGGAAAAGAACAACGCGAGCTTTTCGATGAGATCGTTCAACGATTGGAAGAGATCAAAGGCCGCCAGATCGAACTATCCATCAACAAAGAAGCAACCAAGGAGGACATCAGCGAAATCATCTCCAACATCGCAGCCATTGGGTATGAGAGCGTCGAGGTGGCGCTTGATGCCAACAAAGCGATCACCAACATCTCCGAGAGCGTGGGCGATTTGAGCGAGACTGAAAACCAACTCAACCTCACAGCCGACAACGCGCTTTCACAAATCTCCGAGGCACTGCCTGAGTACTTTGAGAACCCACTGGCACTCAATCTCGATGCCGACAAGTCTATCGACAAAATCGAGAAAGACTTAGACAAACTCGAAAAACAAAAAGTCACCACCAACCTCGACGCCACCTCGAGCATCCAAAAGATCCGCAGCGAGCTTTCCAAGGAAATCGACCTCAGCCTCAGCAGTTCGACAGGCTCGGACATCCTCAAAACAATCTCCAAAGCGGTCAGTACTATCAAGGATTTGGTATACAGCCTCGAGAAGAAACTCCCACAACCAGCACTTGGAAATTAACACATGAGCGCGATCATTTACGAAAAGACAGCGAACGGACTTTACCCAACCGGCCAGCGCACGGTAGCGACATTTCCCAGCGGCCTCCTCCGCGTCGAGCAAACCTTCGCATGTAAGACCACATCGGCTCCAACGCATCGCGCTTCGCTGGCAGTTGGTAGCGATTTTCCAAGCGGAAGCTACGCATCAAATGAATGGTTGGGTTATCCGTCTTACGATGGATTTAAGATTTTTCCAGAGGTACAGGAAATCCAACGAAACGATGGCTTTACGGAGTTTAAGGCAAGCGGCTACGGCAGGACGAGTGAAGACGGATCTTTTTCATTTTTGACCGATTACATTTACTCAAAATCATTCTGGAATGGCACAGACCTCATTGATTATTTACTGAGAACAAAACCGATACTCGTCAAAAAGGTTTTTGTTTCATCGCAAGGCTATGACATTGAAAATGATTTTTCAAATCTATCAGACCCGACAATGTATTTTGAAAACCAAACCATGCCGTCTGGGTGGACTTTCGAAAACTACCCTGGCACGCCAGAAATTCAAAACTACGGGTATTTTTCAGAGGTGACGGTCAGAATCACGCGGATGTAAAACATGATCAACCTACCCGTCAGCTTCAAAGACAAAGTCACGCTGCCAACCTCAGTAGACGGCACCGGCTACCCTTACCGCATCTCAGCGACTGACCTCGATCGGAACTTCGCTTACGCTGCACTCGATGCGCCGGATGGGTGGATTGAAGAGGTGAGCGTTGGAGAGCACAGTGGCAGGAAATTGAAGCTCCCCAAGCTGCCATCTGGTGAGGGTTTATTTCTGCTCGGTTGCTCTGGTGGTAGCCTGCAATGGATTGAAACCGAAGCCTGCTGATTCATGCCCACGATCAAGTACAAGGTGGATGAGTACAGTGCGAAAAAAATCATCCTCAAGGATATTAACGGCCAGCAGAAGGTCGGCTGTGAGTGTTGCGATGATTGGCTATTTGTCGATTTTTCCGGCACTGGAGTTTCTGGCTCGATTTGCACACCCACCATAGGATTTTTTTCATACAGTGGAGGAGATCAATGCTGGTGCGAAGGCGGTTCTTACGATGGAGATTCAAACCGTCAGCACATCGAGACCAATGTCGGCGCAGCTCGAACCGATGGAGTGTGGACATCAAGTGTCAACTTCTCGGTCAAAGCTCACAGCGATCAGATGTGCGAAGAATATGTGAGCGGTACAAACAAGTGCGATCCAGAAACATCAACATCCGGCACCTTATCCGTGACATACAAAGGCGTCACAAAGAGCACCGCAATCAACCTTGTGATAGCTGAGTATGGAACCAACTGCTCTTATGAGGATGTCGGCAAAACGATCACCGTCTATTCCACCCCACTTGGAGATGGAAGCTACTTTGAGATTCTGTGAGTTCTTCACCGATGGGCAATGCGCTCTCGGCTACCATGGCGGCAAACCGCATACTGGCAACTGCCGCGCCTGCATCGCGGCGGGAGAAAACACCCGAGCCCACGCCGAGCGGATGCCGAGGTTTTTAGCTCAAGTCAAATCTGCGGCGGGAGCGGTGTCCCGCTTTGTCCGCAGCAACTTCACGCCCACCGATGCCGAGACGCTCGTCATGCGCGAGGCTACATGTCAGTCATGTGACATGTGGGACGCCGCTGCCATCAACGGCACGGGTCGCTGCCGCAAGTGCGGCTGCTCGACATGGGCAAAGCTCCGCATGGCATCGGAAAAATGCCCAATTGGTAAGTGGTGAGCTTTTGACAAACCGCTGGGATTGATGCCCGGCACCATCACACTCTCTAAAGGCGAGCGCTTGTCATTGCTCGCGACGGCCAAGACTGACGGCGTGGCGATCACGCTGGATTCGGCGTGGTCAATCGCGGCGGCGATCATGCCCAATGGCGGCAATGCGGCGGTCGACCTCACCCCGTCGATCGTCCTCGGCAAGGTGTCGATCGACTTCGACACCGCCGATCTCAAGCCCGGCACGCATGTCATGGACATCCGGTTCACGAACCCGCAAAGCCGCGACCAATGGAGTCAAACGATCAAGGTCGTGATCGATCGCACCGTCACCCCTTACAGCCCACGCTGACGCCATGCCCATCAACGAAATCGACATCGAGCAACTCCCCAGCGGTCAACTTGTGACCGAGGTCGAAGTCTTGCAGGGATTGCCCGGCCCAGCGAACACGCTCGCGATCGGCAGCGTGACCAGCGGCCCGACCGCCTCGGCAACCGTCACCGGCTCGGCACCATCGCAGGTGCTCAACCTCGTCTTGCCGGAAGGTCCAGCAGGCGCGGACGCGCTGTGGAATTTCATTGGTGAGTGGTCTTCGGATGGGTTAAGCTCTTGGTTTGTCGGTGATGTAGCAACTTACAATGGACAGCTTTATTATTGCACGCAGTCGCTTGATGATAATTTCGACAAACCACCACCAGACATCGACCCAACCCACTGGCAACTGATCGCCGCGAAAGGAGACACGGGCGCGACGGGTGCAACCGGCGCGACTGGGGCAACTGGTCCACAAGGACCGGCAGGACCACAAGGTCCACAAGGCCCAACTGGCGAGACAGGCGCCCAAGGGCCAATCGGTCCCGCTGGACCACAAGGCCCACAAGGCGATGCTGGACCCACCGGACCAACTGGCCCGACCGGAGCAACCGGTCCAACTGGCCCCGCAGGCGCAACCGGCCCCGCAGGACCAGCGGGCGATACCTCGGTGATTCCGATCACCACCGTCTCAGGCACAACGCAAACAATCACGCCATCGAGCGCAGGCATCAAACACCGCTTCACCTCAGCGAGCGGCTGCGCGATCACGATTCAACCTCACGCCACCGCCGCGTGGACAGTCGGACAGATTGTCTATTTCCGCCGCACCACAAGCGCTGGTGCGCTGTCATGGAACAACAGCGGCATCACGATCATGAGTGACAAAATCTCGACCATTCAGCAGGGCGAGGAGTTTGCGATTCAAAACATCGGCACCGACACCTTCGAGTTTATCTGACACCATGAGCCTGCTCTACGCGATCCAAGCCCAGCGCAGGCGGATGGATGCCGACGCGGTGAACTACCTCGCCGCTGTCGAAGCCGCCGACGGGCAGACCTTGGAAGCGAGCGTGCGCAAGGCTTACGACGACTTTTTCAAAGGCTGCAAGGACGACAATATCTGGGACGCGATCAAAGCGTCCTGCATCCTCGCAGGTGCGCGGACACTCGCGGGTGCGCTTGTGCCGCTGAAGGGGGCTGCGCCGACCAACTTCAACTTTGTGTCGGGTGATTATGTACGAAAGACTGGGTTGATTGGCAATGGATCGACAAAATATCTATCATCCAACCGCGCCAACAATGCTGATCCGCAAAACAACAAACACTTGTCTGTGTGGAGAACAAACCTAGTCCAAGCTCAAGCGGCATTGATTGGCAACTTCACATCGGCATCAGGAGCGTCTTGGATATTTGATGGTACTGCAACAAATGGAGATACAATCCGATTAAATCAATCAGCATCAGTCACAGGTCTTCAATTACAACAAACGGGTTTGATCGCGGCATCACGATCAGATTCTAGCACGATTTCTGCTAGGGTTGCATCTGGTTTCAATACTTATACCGCCGCATCGGTCACGCCAGTCAGTCAGACACTAGATGTGTTTCGCGGTGTCAATTTTTATGCAAATGCCCGCCTCACCTTCTACTCCATCGGCGAAGCGATCGACCTCGCCAAACTCGAAACGCGCGTGAGCAACCTCATGACCGATCTCAACACCGCAATCGCATGACGCTCGATCAACTACTCCAAACACCACCCGAGCTCGTCGAACTTGGCGGGCTGTGGTTGGTCTTTGATGCGGCGCTCAATGAGCGGCTCATGCAGGCGCAGCCGCATTACCAGCACCAAGTCGCCGCGATCGCGCTCATCGACGGACGCTTTGCCGTGGGCGCGGATCTGCTAACCGAGGTCAATGGCCTTTATGCCGCCACCTTCGCCGCGCTCGATCAGTCGGCATTTCCCGCCGTGCAGGTGCTCGCGCACGAAGCGGTCGCACCACTCATTCCCACACCCGCCATCTCCGAAGCATGACACTCACCACCCACACCCTTTCAGCAGCAACCGTTATGCTCTCAGGCGTGGCAGGCGGCAAGCTCGCGTCGATCACCGCAGAAAGCCTTCAGATGCCAGAGTGGATGCAGATCCTCACCGGCCCGCTCGGTGCGCTTGGTGCCGCGCTCTTCGCCCTGCGCTGGCTCGTCGGTAGACTCGACAAGAGCGAGAGCAAGTTCGAGGCCCGCGACATCGAGCGCGACAAGCAGTTTCAGCAACTCGTCGAGATCACCACGCAAAACCACCAAGTGATCGCTCAAAATTCTGACATCCTGCGTGAGGTTAAAGATCGCATTTCCCGATAACCCAAAACCCAACAACACATGAGTGAAACACAAAGTACTATCCGCCTCGTCCTCTATGTCCTGATCGCCGTCGTCTCGGCTGGAAGCGCCGGACTCGCGACGATCGACTTCACCGACGCGAAACAAACCATCGGCTTCGCGCTCGGCCTGCTCGGCACCGCATTGTGCACCGCCCGCAGCTACATCGACACCTCAGAAAAAACCGTCTACCGCGATGACGCCTAACCCTAACCAAGACACCGACACGCTCAGTCTCATCTGGGCAATCCTCGCCGCCGCTGCGATATGGGCATGCGTGTTTTTCATCACCGGCTGCACCATCCGCATCAATCCGGATGGATCAAAGGACGCCACGGTCGACGCGCCGACCTTCCTCCGCGCGATCGAAGTCATCGCCGAGAAGTAAAGCACCATGAACAAGCCGCGAGCATCTCAGTTTGCGGTCATGGCCGCAGCGGTCAAAGTGTGGGTTCGCGCCTACCCCGATGAGCTGCTACCGCCGATGTTCGTGGTCGGCATCCGTGGCTACTACCGCGACACGATGGGGGTAAAGGGCAAGAACGATCGTGGGATTTACGATGACGCGATCTTCGTGGTCGGCCCCGAAACCTTTGCCGCCTTCAACGCCAACACCGACCCGAGCCGCTATCGTCCTGGCGTCGCATCGCTGATCTCCGGCGTTCACCCATACAAACCCGGCAACCACGGCATCTCGAAGCCAGGCGGCGGCTATCCTGCCTTCCGCCCGAACACTAAAGGCGAAGTTCTGCCGGTCATGCGCGACGGCCAGGAAGGGATCAAGCAAGGTGTAGCGATCAACATCCATCGCGGCGGCCACACTACAACCAGCTCACTCGGATGCCAGACGATCCCGCCGGATCAATGGAACGCATTCTATCTGCTCACCCGCAGCGAGATGAAGAAAGCGAATCAAAAGGGCTTCGACTACATCCTCTGCGATGGCCCGATCGTTTGACGCGGAACCCTTTATCGAATGACGCTGCCCAAAAGCATCCGCATGGCAGGCCACTCGATTGAGATCGTCATCGACGACTCCATCGCAGACTTCGGCAACTACGATCCCGACGCTCTCCGCATCACCATCCGCCCCGGACCGCCCGAGGTGATGCGCCTCACACTCCGCCACGAAATGCTTCACGCTGCGCTCTCACTCTCCGGCATCGCCTACATCGAGAAACTCCCCGAGGAAGCGATCGTCCGAGCGATGGATACGATATTCTGGCCGAGCTACGACGCCCTCACCACCAAGCGCAAGAAATAGCATGGCCTACAAAAAGTTCATAGTCGCCGCCGACAATCACGGCGGACTAGTAAGTGCCGAAGCGATGCGCAAGTTTCTCGCGTTCGCCGATGATTGGAAACCGCACCACCGCATCCACCTCGGCGACTTGTGGGACTTCTCACCACTCAGGCGCGGCGCCTCACCCGAAGAGAAAGCCGACGGCATCTCGGAGGACTACCAAGCCGGATTGGAATTTCTCGACGCCTACCGCCCGAACTTTCTCACGCTCGGCAACCATGACGATCGGATCTGGATGCACTCGACCAAATGCGCCGATGGCATGCTGCGTGAGCATTGCGCGAAACTCGCTGAAGCCTCGGAGGAGGAGTTCAAAAAGCGCAAGATCGCATGGGTGCCGTATCATGTCGGCAAGTTCCTGCGGATGCCCGAGGGCGGACCAAAATTGATCCATGGCTTTCGTGCGACGATGTACCCGGCAAAGAGCCATGCGGAAAACTGGGGGCCATGTCTTCACGGACACACTCACCGCCCAGACACTCATGTCTTGAGACACATCGACGGAGAATCAGCCTTCAGCGTCGGATGCCTGGCAAACATCAACGCGCTGTCCTACGCAGACAGGACACCCGCCAAGCTCGCATGGCGCAACGGCTGGCTTTATGGATTGATCAGCGACAAGACAGGCAAGTGGCAGGCGTGGCATGTGATCAAGGAAGGGATGAACTGGATTTCACCAATGGGCATTCTATGAAAAAACAAAACACCAAGACCGCGCTCTCCGCGCTCGACTTTGCGCTGTCGCAAGTCATTGACGAACCGATCCGAGCGGATGAGTTCACCGCGTTGGAGTTTGCGACGAAAGCAAACATCACACACGCCACCGCGCTGTATCGACTCAAGCTCATGGTCAACGATGGCAGGCTGATCATGCGCAAAGGTCGAATCGAAGGCAAGCAATCGAACTTCTACTCAAGGCCGAAGTAAGCCAACCGAAGGCTCAATTAAGCCTACTCAAGGCCGAAGTAAGCCAACCCATCGGCCTGCGTCACCGCCCGCCGGTAGTGGCGGAAGAGCGTCGAGCTTCCCGCCGTGTGACCCATCGCCGCCTTGGCCTGCGCTTCATCAGTCGCCGCGAGGTAGTGCGACGCGAACGAATGCCGCAGGATGTCCTGCTCGCCCGCGATGCCTGATGCCTTCCTGATCCGCTGCCAAGCACGCCGCCAACCCGCAGGCAACACCGGCCCGCTGGCAGGATGGCCCGCAAGCTCCGCCCTCAGCCGCGGCGTCAGCGGAATGTGCCGGTCGCTGCCGGTCTTCGAGGTCGCTGGCGCGATGTAGATTTCCTTCGCTCCCACAGCCTCCCAGTTGAGCCGCGCGATCTCTCCGCTCTCAGCATCCGGTCGGATGCCCGCAAAGGCCAACAGCGCCACCACACGGCGCTCCTCGGGCGACTGGCAATGAGAGATCACCGCCTCAACCTCCGCCAAGGTGAGGATCTTGATCTCGCTCGATTTGCGGTGGCGCTCGCGGTAGTGAAGAACCGCCAGCACCCGCGTTGTCCTGGCATCGATCGTGGAGCGAGCAAGTGGCCGATCCTGCACAAGCGCAGCCTCGACAACCGCGCGGTCGATCGTCCCGCAGGGGAGGGATAGGAATTTCTTCGGCAGCCAGCGCAGCATTCGAACCATGTCCTGCCGGTAGCGTTTCGACCAGCGACCTTCGCCATCAAGCACCGCTCGATCGTACCGCTGCAAGAATGTTTCCTGCGCGCCTGAGCTCGCCATCTGCTTTGCCACGATCTTCGCTGCCTCAAGCAACCCGATGCCGGTGCCTTCAAGTACTGCGAGCGCCCTCTGCGCCTCCATAGCAACGCTCGCCGGTATCATGCCGCCACGAAGCCCCGATGCCCATGAGGCCCGCAGTTTCCCGGCATACCGATCCGCGTCGCGCTTCACTGAGAAAAACTTCCGGTGGCGCTTTCCATCCGCCGACATTTTCGGCGGAACCGACACCATCCAACCGGCGGATGTTTGGACCGGCTCAAATTCTGGGAGTTTTGGCATGGCTTAAATTGCCATTATTGCCGCAACGCGCAACAAAAACGAAACAAAAAGGAAAATAAGCGGATAAAAATCCTAGGAAAATGGAGCCGCTGGAGAGATTCGAACTCTCGGCCTGCACATTACGAATGAAAGAAAACCTTTGTTTTTTAACATGTTTTTTGAACATGTTGCGAAAATTGCCACTTTATTGCCATTATTGACACTTCGTGACACGATCTCTAAATGGTCAGAACCATATCGGTGAGACCACCGAATTGATCACCCCAGCATTACCGAAGCGGTAAAAGTGTGGACGATTGACAACCATTTGGGATACAGCCTCGCTGGATACATGGCGATCACTTTCACGAGGTCTTTGATCCATAGTCGGCAGGATCTTCGGCGACCTTGGGCTCATCTACGATCCGCAGAGCGCCGGACGCTTCATTCAAGGCCGCAACCATCCATTCTTCGAGCCTGTC
>JBEEOX010000009.1:0-18146 GCA_041191425.1 Verrucomicrobiota bacterium
GATAACTGATCGCGGTGAGCAAACTGGCAGGCTTCACGCGATACTCGACCAAGGCCATATCCCGCCGACCACCGAGACTGTAGAGTCCGCCAAGGATATTGGAAATATGTCGCCTCAACTCACCGCCATCCAAGATCGCACCGCTCGGCTTGAAAAAATTTTTTCCCTCGCGCCGATCAATGACCAAGACACCGCGACCACCCGAACCGCAGGCTGGCTTGATCACAAATGACTCATGATCACCAAGCGCATTTTCGAGCTTTGCCACATCGCGCGGCGTCCTAATCACGGCATAGGTTTTGGGTACCGACAATCCGCGCTCTTCAGCCAGTGCCTTGGTCTGCAGTTTGTCGTCCACCAAACGGTAAAGACGCCGGGGGTTGTTCGGCAAAAGATAACGAGCATTGCGCATGTTGATGCCGACGACGCCCTGATCATGCAACTCCTTCGGTGTCATCAACCAGCGATGCCACCACGGCGCACGAATTTCGCTCATTGCGGATTCCATGGTTCAATCAACCTCCAGCAAATGTTCGGAATCGAAACAACTCGGAAATCCGATATCCGGTGTAACGGCCTATCATCAGAATACCCGCCAGCAACACCAGCAAGAGCTCGGGGAAATAAAACGCCCAATGCTGGATTTGGCCCAAACGCATGAACAGGTAGGCCATCACCGCCACCAGCAACGATCCACCAACCTGAACCAAGGCGCTGCGCCGACCCTCCTCTTCCCATATCAAGGACATCCGCTCGATCGTCCATGCAAGAATGATCATTGGGAAAAGCGTGATCTGCACGCCACCGGTCATCCCGAGACGATAGCTCACGACACTCATCAGCATCATCAGCAGCGTCACAATCACCACGCAGGCCGCCACGCGCGGAACCACCAGGAGGTTCAGCTTTGAAAGCATCGACCGCAGCCACACGCCGACACCGATCAAAACCGCAAACATCACCAATCCCCGCCCGAGCGGGATTTGCAAAAACGCCAATGCCAGCAACACCGGCATGAAGGTTCCCAGTGTCGCCATGCCGACCAGGTTTCTCATCACCACGACCACAAACGCACCCAAGGGGATCAGTACAATGTAGCGGAACACCGCGCGTTCGGAGAGAGGAAGTCCGAGAATCGTCGAGACAAACAGCGGCGAATCCCGCAGGTCGGACAGACTGGCAAGCGGGACGCGATCCTTCGCGACCGTGAAGGTGACCCGTGAATTTTCGCCACCGTTCACCTCAATCAATGGACCCTCACCACGATGCCACACAAAGACATTGCGTGCGCTGGGCACCACACCCGGCTCAGCCGGATCCCGCACCTTCCATGCCGCGCCATCAAAGTACTCGACCATCGGTTGCGGCGCCTGACTCCCTCGATCCTCGTTCAAACCAACCCCATGGGCCATTCTTGCAGGTACACCCGCCATCTCCAGCAGGTCGATTCCCATCCTTATCATCGGATTCCCCATGTACTCCTTGGCGTAATGCTTTTTCAAAAGCACAAAATCCTGAGGCTTTTTCTCATCGTTGATCTGTTCAAACAACGCGACAAAGAGCGAGTCAGGATCGGAGCTGATCGACCTGAGTCTTGCCACGATCGCGCGCGCTGCCTCACCCGCAGGTCCTTGAATGATCGTTGCCCCGTCGACCTGCGCCGCACCCGCAACCGGCTCAGCACCACTTTCAATCGATTCGGGCAAACGCACGCGGAAATACAAAGCCTGACCACCCTCACGACCTTCCGCCGACCACACCGCATCGCTCTCATCACCATCGCTCTCGATGTTGTAAAGGTATCCAAGCGAGCCGGATTCCTGACCCGCGTCCTTTGACGCAGCCGCAGGAGGCAAGGCCAACCTCGCCTTCACGCGTTCACCGTTGGCGAGGAAGGAAACCCTCGCCTCAATCTGCCAATCATACCGCTGCTCGCCCATCCAAAAAGGCACGCCAAGATGCAAGGACTTGTAGGCAGCAAGACCGCTGCCCAGAAGGATCAGCGATATCACCAGCATCGGAAACTTCCACTCCGATTTCATGAATTTTTCATGTGGTTCAGCGAAGGATGTTTTGCTCAGCCAAATGGGTGCGCGACACATCGACCCATCCGAGATCGCGAATGATGCTGCGACCAATCAAAACAGGTGAAATCATGTTGCCACGATTGTTAAGGGTGAACTCGCCGCGGAATTTTCTGTCACCCAAACGGAACGACAAAAGCACCACCTCACGCGACACGGACGCAGCACCAGGCTCCTTGATCTTTGCCATCCTTACCATGGGCGCTTCAATGCGACCGCTGATCTTTTTGCCCTTTCGGATGTCCTTCACCAAGAAACGAATCCACTTCTTGCCATCGCGCTCGAAGTATTCCTTTTGCTCTGCGTGAATCGAGCTCGTCAAAGCACCAGAGTCGAGCTTTGCCTCCAACTTGTGAGGAAAGCCTTTGACCTCAATGTCTTCGCGCCAACCGTAAACGCGCACCAATTCGGGGCTAACTGGCATGGCCATTGCCGCCTTGGCGGCATCCGCTTCTTCCGCTGCCTCCGCATCGTCAGGATCCACAACTGCAGACTCGTTATTCGCAGGCAGCTCCGGTTTTTTTTCAACCTTTGCCGCTTGCTCCTCCGCCGCAATCACGGAAGCGGTCGGCATCCATACCAACCAGGAAATGAAAATAAAAAACTTGGTCACTCCGCTCATGGAATTCGTTACGCGCACACGCACAAATATTCCCAGCAAATCGTCCGCATGCAATGGAAAAGCGGAGCTTCCATGCAATTGGAAATCAACCCCTAGAGAAGCCTGATAGGAAATTTCTTCACTGATTTTTGACCTACCCACCGGGTCACTCACCGCACCAGCATCACCTAGGACTTTAGCTGGGGATGAGTGAAATCGTTTGAGAAATGGCGGCGACCAATGATCGTCGCCACAGATCAATAGCGGTAGTGATCGGTCTTGAACGGACCTGTCACCGGCACACCGATGTAATCGGCCTGCTCTTTGGTCAACTGGGTGAGCTTGGCGCCGATCTTGGCGAGGTGAAGTCGAGCCACCTCTTCATCGAGGTGCTTGGGCAACACCATGACCTGACCCGCTTTGTACTTGTCCTTGTTCTTCCAAAGGTCGATCTGTGCAAGAGTCTGGTTGGTGAAGCTGTTCGACATCACGAAGCTCGGGTGACCAGTCGCACATCCAAGGTTCACAAGGCGACCCTCAGCCAGCATGTAAAGGCTGTTGCCGGTCGGGAAGGTGTACTTGTCGACCTGCGGCTTGATGTTGGTGCGCACGACGCCTTTGGCTTCGTTCAAGCGATCGATCTGAATCTCGTTGTCGAAGTGACCGATGTTACAAACGATGGCCTGATCCTTCATCTTCTCCATGTGCTCGAGACGGATGATGTCCTTGTTGCCGGTCGTTGTGACATAGATGTCGCCCCAGCCCAGTGTGTCCTCGATGGTGAGCACGCGGAATCCTTCCATCGCAGCCTGCAAGGCGCAGATCGGATCCACTTCAGTGACTACCACCTGTGCGCCCTGACCGCGAAGTGCTTGAGCGCATCCCTTGCCGACATCGCCATAACCGCAGACAACACCGACCTTGCCGGAAATCATCACATCGGTCGCACGCTTGATGCCATCGACCAAGGACTCGCGGCAACCGTAGAGGTTGTCGAACTTCGACTTGGTCACCGAGTCATTCACATTGATCGCAGGTACCAGCAGCGTGCCGGCGTTGGCCATTTGATAAAGGCGATGCACACCGGTGGTGGTCTCTTCGGAAACACCCTTCCAGTCGGCAACGATCTTGTGGAAAATGCCGGGCTGCTTGCCCTTGATGTCCTTGAGCAGATCCTTGATCACCTGCTCTTCCTGGCTGCCCGATGGAGTGCTGATCCAGTCGGATCCGTTCTCCATTTCATAGCCCTTGTGGATGAGTAAAGTCGCGTCGCCACCGTCATCGACGATCAACTGCGGACCAAGGCCTTGCGGGTTCACCAGTGCCTGCCAAGTACACCACCAATATTCCTCGAGGGTCTCACCCTTCCATGCAAACACCGGAATACCAGCCGCAGCAATCGCCGCAGCAGCATGATCCTGCGTCGAGAAGATGTTGCAGGAAACCCAGCGCACTTCGGCACCGAGATCGACCAGCGTCTCAATAAGCACCGCCGTCTGGATCGTCATGTGTAGCGAACCCATGATGCGCACACCCTGAAGCGGCTTTTCTTTGCCGTACTTCTCGCGTGTCGCCATCAGGCCCGGCATCTCATGCTCGGCAATCTCAATTTCCTTGCGGCCAAAATCGGCAAGACCGATGTCGCGTACTTTGTAATCGTTGAAGCTCATATTTATCGTTTGTTTGTTAATTAAATAGTGCCTGTCAGCTTTAGCCGACAGCCTTCTTAAGGGCCGCAACCTTATCCGTGCGCTCCCAAGTGAGATCCTTGTCGTCCTTGCCGAAGTGACCATAGTTGGTGGACTTGGAGTAAATCGGACGAAGGAGTTTGAGTTGCTTGACGATGTCGGCAGGCTTGAAGGAGAAGACCTTGAGAATGGCGGCGAGGATCTTTTTGTCGCTCACGGTGCCGGTGCCGAAGGTGTCGACATGCACGCTCACAGGAAGCGGATGACCGATGGCGTAGGCAAACTGCACCTCGCACTTGCGGGCAAGACCTGTGGCCACAACATTCTTTGCAACCCAGCGTCCCATGTAAGCGGCCGAGCGGTCGACCTTCGACGGATCCTTGCCGGAAAACGCGCCGCCACCGTGACGACCCATGCCACCGTAAGTGTCAACGATGATCTTGCGACCGGTAAGGCCTGAGTCGCCTTGAGGTCCGCCAATGACGAAATTGCCAGTCGGGTTAATGAGATACTCGGTCTGCTTGGTGAGCATGTTTTTCGGCAACACCTTTTTGATGACCTGCTCGATACAAAACTTTTCGATTTCGGCGTGCTTCACATCCGCCGTGTGCTGAGTGGAAATCACAACATTGACGATACGCGTTGGACGGCCATCGACATACTCAACCGACACCTGCGACTTGGCATCGGGACGCAGCCACTTGACCTTATTGCTCTTGCGGATGCGAGTCAGCTCGCGACCGAGGCGGTGTGCGTACATGATTGGCGCGGGCATGAGCTCAGGCGTTTCATCGCAGGCATAACCAAACATGATGCCCTGATCGCCCGCGCCTTGCTCGGCAGTTTTTTTGCCATGCGCCTTCTTGGCATCCACTCCCTGCGCGATGTCATCGGATTGGGTGGTGAGGTAGTTGTTGATGAACAGAGTATCGGCGTGGAAGACATCGTCATTGTTCACATAACCAATGCCGGCAACTGCGTCGCGGATGACCTTCTCAAGATTGATCACCGAGCCAACCGGCTTTTTACCGATCTTCGGAATGGTGATCTCGCCACCGACCACAACCATGTTGCTCTTCACAAAGGTTTCGCAGGCCACGCGGCTCTTGGGGTCGACGCTGAGGCAGGCATCTAGAATGGCATCGGAAATGGTGTCGCAAACTTTGTCTGGATGACCTTCGCCAACGGATTCGGAGGAAAAAATGTAGGTGCTCATAGGTGTTTTGAATTTTCGTATCGTCAAATCGTGATGCGTTGATACAAAGGCGCCCGAATGAAGTCAATGCTGAAATCGCTGAAGCTGCTGGCCGACCCTACGCGCTTGCGGATCCTGATGCTGGTAGATGCCGAAGCCCTTTCGGTGGCTGACCTGCAGGAAATCCTCGGCATGGGCCAAAGCCGGATCTCGACCCAGCTTTCCCAGCTCAAGACCGCTGGCCTCGTGAGCGACGAGCGCAGCGGCAAGCACAATATGTATTCCTGCGCGGCTGATCGCAGCCTCATGGAGTTTGCGCGCATCGCCGCCGATGAAGTGTCTGAAGTCGCCCAAGACAAGGCCGCGCTTCGCCACCTGCTTCGCAAACGCAAGGACAGCGCGCGCGCTTACTTCGACGAGCTCGCCGGGCGCTTTGGCAAAGACTATGTCCCCGGCCGCTCATGGAAGGCGCTCGCCGAGGCGCTCATCAAAGTACTCAACTACAAGACCGTCGCCGACCTTGGCGCAGGTGAAGGCACGCTTTCGCAACTGCTCGCTCAACGCGCCGAAAAAGTCATCGCCGTCGACCTCTCACCCAAGATGGTCGAGTACGGACAAAAACTCGCCATCGAGAATGGACTTACCAACCTCGAGTACCGCCTAGGCGATCTCGAAGAACCACCGATTCGCGATCGCTCGGTCGATCTTGCGATTTTCAGTCAGGCCCTTCACCACGCCGAACACCCGCAGCGCGCCATCGACGCCGCTTACCGCATGCTCAAATCAGGCGGACGCCTCATCGTGCTCGATCTCGTGCAACACCAGTTCGAAGAAGCACGCGAACTTTACGGCGACCGCTGGCTCGGATTTCCCGAAGGCAATCTCGCACGCATGCTAGAGCGTGCGGGCTTCGATCAAATCGAAACTATCGTCGCCGACCGCGAGTCGGTTGCACCCCATTTCCAAACCCTCCTCGCGATTGGCGCTAAGTGAAAAACTTCACATACGCCGCGGACGCAAGGACATGCACCAGCGCATGAGGCTCATCGGCATCAACGAAAAAATCCATGCCGCAAGCGTGGTGCGCCGACCCGGATAGACCCGCGCGCGACCACGCTCCAGTGCCTCGAAGGCCTCGGCCACGACCCGCTGCTTGTCGATGTAAAAGATCTCGCGCGAAGGCATACCCGCCTGCCCCTCACTCCTTCGCGCCACCAAACCAAATCCTGTGTGCACAGGCCCCGGGCACAACGCGAGCACCTCAACGCCATGCTCCTTGAGCTCGATGCGCAAGGCCTCGGAGAAACTCGTCACGCAAGCCTTGCTCGCCGCGTACACCGCAAAGTCAGGGATCGGCAAAACACTCGCGAGCGAACTCACATTGATCACCGCAGCACGCTCCAGACTGATCATCCCTGGCACCAAGGCATGCGTGAGATGCATCAGGGCTTCGATGTTAACTCTCAGGATTGCCTGAAGTTTCTCCCAATCGGCCGAGTGAAATTCACCGTTGTCGCCGAGACCAGCGTTGTTGATCAACAAATCGGGCACCAACCCGCGCCCATTCAGATCGGCGATCAGTCCCTTGCGCTGATCCGCACACGCAAGATCCGCCACCAACACATCGATCTCGCATGCAAATTTCTGGCTGATCCGATTGGCCAGATCCTCCAGCAGATCCCCTCGCCTCGCCACCAACACCAACCGGTCAACCCTTGGCGCTAGCTGCCATGCAAATTCCTCACCCAAGCCCGAGGAGGCTCCCGTCACGACGGCACACGAATATCGCTGCTCATTTTCCATGGCCCATGCCTATGGCAAAAATGCCGTTGAGGCAAAGAAGACTTAGGGCTGATTGTCAAGGTAGGGCGACGTGGCCTCACGACGCCGATTTGATCGCCGCAGGACACGTGCGGTCTGAGCCAGACCGCGCTACCTGAAGAAGCCGTTTCTCCCGAGCCTCTCTTGACTCTTGTATCTCCCTCGCATTGGGCATTGATGTTCCTCTAAAAACCTGATACCCATGGAGTCCGTCGCATCTTGTCACCATGGAAGCGGAAACACTCATCGACCACGGCGCACCCGTGCAGCAATTCTCGGTCATGCTGCCGAATCGCGCCGGCGCACTTGCCGCGTTGGTAAAATTGCTCCGCGCCTCGGCGATCGAAGTGATCGGCCTGAGCGTGCAGGACTCGCGTGACGCCACCGTCGCACGCTTGGTGGTTTCAGATCCCGACACGACCGAGCAATTGTTCATGGAAAAAGGCATCCCGCACACCAGCTGCGAGTTGGTGGTGATCGCCATGCGCGAGTCCGGCCCAGGTCTGCTGCAATGCCTCGACACACTGATGATCGCCGAGACGAACATCGACTTCGCCTACGCGCTCATGCCCGGGCCAAAGGGTCACTCGATGCTCGCGATGCATGTCGAGGATTACGAATTTGCCATCGCCATCCTCCATCAAAGCGGCTTCAAGTTGCTCTATCAGGAAGACCTGAGCCGCTGAGTTTGCTCAAAGCGTACCAAAGCGCTTCTCGAGCATGCCGCGTCTGAATGAGAAAATTCTTTCAAGCTTTGGCTTTACGAAAAGCACATGGCCGATCGCGCCAAACGGTCCGAAGGGCAGGCCATAGTGAACCTTGTCGCGCATCAAAACCCCACCATCGATTGGCTCAAATTCATGACGATGATGCCAAAATTTGTAGGGTCCGAATCGCTGCTCGTCGATAAACGCGCGTCCGTGCTCGACTGATTTGATCTCCGTGACCCATCTGAGCTTAACCCCCGGTGCCACTCCGATGCGGTAAGTAATGATTTGTCCCTCATACATCCGCGCTTCCGGCTCACTGGTGATTTCGAATCCCAACTCCGGCGGGGTGATTGCATTTAGGTTTGCAGGCGATGAGAAAAAATCCCATGCGGCTTCGAGGCTGATCGGTAGGCGTTGCTCTTGCTGCAGGGTGTGGATTTTCATGAGGGAAAATTTTTTGGAGCGCCGCTCACTTGCGCCCGAAATACTTCAAGATCGCGTTGACCAGACCAGGAATGTCATGCGGATTGGCTTCGAATGTCGGTGGCATGCCGTGCTTGCGCAAAGTCGAACTGGTCACCGGACCTATGCTACCCGCGACACAAGCCTCGGGCCAATCGAGACCAAGCGCGAAGAAATGATCGACAGTCGAGCCGGAGGTGAAAGTGATCAGATCCGCGCCCTCTTCCGCGAGCTTGGCCTTGGCTCCGGTCGGATCTTCGGTTTCGGGCACCGTGCGATAGGCAATGCACTCGTCGACGATTGCCCCCAAAGCCGCAAGCCCCTCGCCCACCACCTCGCGCGACTCAGCGGCCTTGACCCATAACATGGTCAGGTTCTCGATGGATTCTTTTTTGAAGGCATCGATCAAGCCCTCAGCGACATAGCGCTCGGGAATGAGATCCACCGCAAAGCGATACTCGCGGATCTTAGCCGCCGTGCCGGCACCAATGGCCGCAATCTTTGGATTGCCCAAACTACGAGAATCATCGTAGGTCGCAAAAAACGCATCAAAGAATTTTTCTACGCCATTCGGACTGGTAAAAACCAGCCAGTCGTACTCATGCGCATGGGTCACCATCTCGGCAAAACCCTGACGATCCTCAGGCAACTCGATGCGGATCGTTGGAAGCTCGATCACATCCGCGCCCAAGTCGCGCAAAGCCTTGCTCAATTCACCGGCTTGCTCGCGCGTGCGCGTGACGACGATGCGCTTGCCAAACAAGGGTCGCTTTTCAAACCAGTTGATCTTCTCACGCTCTTTGACGACATCGCCGATCACCGCCACTGCGGGTGACGAAAAATTTTCCGCTTCAGCAATGTCGGCAATGGTCGTAAGTGTGCCAACGATAGTCTTCTGCGAGCCAGTCGTCGCCCATCGGGTCAAGGCAATCGGCGTTTCCGCACCCGCTCCGTGCTCAATGAAAGCCCCGGTGATCTCACGCAATCTCGCCACGCCCATGAGAAACACCTTGGTCCCAGGCGCCTTGGCCAACTGCGCGTAATCGATCGAACTGTAACCTTTGGTTGGATCTTCGTGGCCAGTGAAAATCGTCAGCTGCGTGTTGTGATCGCGATGCGTCACAGGAATCCCCGCGTAGGCGGGTCCGGCGATCGACGAGCTGATGCCCGGCACGATCTCAAACGGCACACCCGCGGCGGCAAGCTCGGCCGCCTCTTCACCACCACGCGCGAAAATCATCGGATCCCCACCCTTCAACCTCACCACCGATTTTCCGGCCTTGGTTTGCTCGACGATCAGCGCGTTGATCTGATCCTGCGGCATGGTGTGATCCTTCGCACGCTTGCCGACATGAATTTTTTGACAGCCGGGTTTGGTCCAGTTGACCAACTCGGGATTACTAAGAGCATCGTAGACCAGTACATCGGCATTTTCGATGCACTCCTTGGCACGAAGGGTCACCAAGCCGAGATCACCCGGACCACCGCCCACCAGATAACAAATTCCGGAATTTTTCATTTCAATGATTGGAACAAGGCCTGTGCGACTTTGAGAGGATCGATGCCGCTGGCTTCACCCGATCGAGGCTCGCCGCCCGATTCAGGAAAAACCAAGGCTTTAAGGTGCAGCGCATCATCCACCAGCGAGGAAAACACACCCACTGGCGTGTGGCAACCCGCATCGAGCAACCGCAGGAATTCGCGCTCTGCAGTGATGCGTTGCCAGGTCGCAGTGTGGTTAATGTACTGCAAAATTTCATGCACCTGCTCGTCGCCCGCGCGGATTTCCAAGCCAATCGCCCCCTGCCCCGCCGCCGGGAAAAATTCGGACTCAGGCAGTCGCCGCACGTGCAGACCGGACATGCCTTTCACTGGTTCCGATTCATCAGCGTTTGCAGTTTCGGCCTCAAGATACCCAAGCCGCTGCATGCCAGCCTCGGCGAGCAGTATCGCATCGTACACATCACCATCCTCCAACTTGCGCAAACGCGTTGGCACATTGCCACGCAGATCGAGGATCTCCACATCAGGCCTCAAAAATGCCAACTGTTTCGCACGCCTCACACTGCTCGTTCCAACACGCGCACCTTTCGGCAATGATGCAATGTCGGATCCATCCTTGCTCACCAGCACATCGCGCACCGCGGCACGCTCAAACACCGCCGCCAATTGAAATTTCTCATCCAGCGTGGTCGGCATGTCCTTGAGGCTATGCACCGCAATATCGATGCCGCCATTTTCCAACTCGATCTCGAGCTCCTTGATGAACACACCTTTGTCGAAAACGCCTTCCACTTTTGCTACCTCGGCCAAGGCCACATCGGTCCGACGATCACCGGTCGTGCGGATGATGCGGCGCTCGATGTGCAAATTCGGAAAAGCCGCACGCAACAAAGCCTCCGTCGTCGACGCCTGCACCAATGCCAGCTCACTGCCGCGCGTTCCGAGGATGATTGTCTGTGGATCTTTCTCGGACATGGTGTTTTGTTAAATTCGATAACCTGCCTACCACGATCACGCCGTCACCGCGCCACGATCGTCGTTGAGGCCGGATTTCTCGAGGAAGTAATCGTAACCGCCAGTGTACTTGGTCACCACGCCGTTGTTGATGTGCAAGGTCATCTCTGCCAAGGCACGAATGAAATGCACATCGTGGGAAATGAAAACAAGCGTACCTTCATAGCCTTTGAGCGCATTGACCAATGAGTCGATCGAGAGAATGTCCAAGTGGGTCGTTGGCTCATCCATCAAGAGAAGGTTCGGCGGATCGACTAGGAACTTGACGAGATTGAGACGGGATTTCTCACCACCGGAAAGCACGCCGCAGCGTTTCTCCACATCCGCGCGACGGAACAGAAAGGTTCCAAGGATCGAGCGCGCGTCCTCTTCACGAAGCGTCGTGCAGGCACCCATCACCTCTTCGAGCACGGTGTTGTTTTCATTCAAGGCCTCAATGCGGTGCTGCGAATAATACCCGAGCTTGGTCGCGTAGCCCGGCTCACGCTTGCCCGCATCAATCGGCAAAATCCCAGCAAGAATCTTGAGCAAAGTCGACTTGCCCGCGCCGTTTGGACCAACAAGCACAATGCGATCGCCGCGCTCGATGGTAAGGTCGAGATCCTTGTAAATTCGCTTTTCGCCGTAGGCCTGACCCACCTTGCTCAGTTCGATCACCTTCTGGTTTGAGCGCGGCGGCTGCGGGAAGGTAAACTTGAACGGCTTGCGCGGCGCGCGCGGCTTCTCGATGCGATCGAGCTTTTCCAAAAACTTGATGCGCGACTGAACCTGCGCGGCCTTGGACCCGACCTGACGAAACCGATCGATGAATTCCTGGTGTTGCTCGATTTCTTTCTGCTGGTTGCGATACGCCTGCACCTGCTGCTCGTAGCGCTTTTCCCGCTGATCGAGATACGACGAGTAATTGCCAGTGTATGAGATCAGCTTGGCCGCATCGGGATCGATCTCGATGACCGACTCAATGATCGCATCCATGAAGTCGCGGTCGTGCGAAATCATCAAAATCGCTCCGGAATAATTTAAAAGATAACGCTGCAACCAAAGCAGCGACAGCAGGTCGAGGTGGTTGGTCGGCTCGTCGAGCATGAGCAGGTCGGGCTCCATCACCAGCAAACGCGCTAGGTGCGCACGCATCACCCATCCACCGGAATACTCACGCGCGGGCTTGTTGAAATCATCCTGCTTGAAGCCAAGCCCATTGAGGATCTTCTTTGCTTTCGGTTCGAGCTGGTAACCGTTGAGGTGGTTGAACTGATCCTGCGCCTTGGCGAAATCCGGATGCGAAAGATCGCCCTTCGCCTCGTGCTCGCGGATCGTGCGCAAGATCCCGATCATTTCCGGCGTGATGCCCATCGCGATTTCGATGATCGTTTCATCCGTCGGCTCGCCCGCCTCCTGCGGCAGGTATCCGGTGATGGCGTACTCATCGCGTTCGATGGTTCCCTCGTCGGGCGAATCCTCATCAAGGATCATGCGAAATAGCGTCGACTTGCCGGCCCCGTTGGGACCGACCAAGGCCACACGTTCGCCCCAGTTGATGGACATCTCGGCCTCGCGCAGCAGCGTGCGTCCGCCGAGGGTCTTGGTGAGCTTTTTGATCGTCAGCACGCGAGGGGTGTAGTCCAGCCCCGCCCTGCGGGCAAGCAATTCAGTGGACGGTTGATAGGCTGTTGAATTTTTCGACAATCAAACGAAGTAACCTCCTTTTACACCTCTTCACCCACCGCAGGTAAATACGGGCTTAGGGCAATCTGAAACCTCGGCTTACTTTCGCCCCTTTTTCAAATCCTTCACGATCGCCTTGCCACCACTAGGTTCACAAAGTTTGTTGCGAACCGCATTGAAAGATTTACCGACTTTCGTCGCGTGCAAATAGAGCTTCTGCTTGCGGGATTTCAGTTGTCTCAGCACATCTTTCATTACCTCATCGTCCACCATGTCCTCAAAGTCAGCGAACCAGTAAATCGTGTCGGCATCTTTCACCTCCTTGCACAGCAAAGCCGTCTGCGCGTACTGGATGCCATTGAAGTCGATGAAATAGGTATCGAGTCGCTTCGACATTTGTTCATGGATCGCAGCCAAAGGCATTGCGACATTCGGGTCGTAGGTGAGTTTTTTCTGCTCTTCAGGCTTGATGTTCAGTGGAGCATTTCCCTGCCAGTTTTGCCAGAAGCGATCAAAGATCTTACCGTTGGCCAAATACACCTTGTCATTGATGGAGCGCTGCTTGGGTTCCGGCCTGAGTCCGCATCCAAAGTAAAGAATCAGCGGCCCCCGCGAGGACAGTTTGTCGAGCTCCTTGGCAACGATCGGCAAATAATTTGTCATCGATCGCGAAACATCCATTACCACCGCGACCTTTTTCGTGTTCTCCATCTGCAGCCCAAACAAGGTCGCACCAGCTGCACGCATGCCACCCGTGCCCTCGCCCATGCCGCTCCCGAAACCCTTGCCCCCGCCCGAACCACCCAGGCCACCTGAGAGTCCGCCACCACCCATTGAGCTCAACGCCGATATTTGACTAAATTCATCCCCCTGTTCGGGAATCGCATAATTGGAAACAGCACCGTCGGCAAAAACCCTTTTGACACTGGTGGAGGGGGTTATTTGAGCACGGCGCTTTTGTTGAATTTTGTGCTGCGCGCCCCGCTCTCCGCCCCCAGCCTCGCCATTTCCTGGCATGAAATCCACGGTCTTTTCCAGTGGTTGAATGATTTTCAGAACCCAAATCGCTCCTACCACCAGCAATCCAATGTGCAGCAAAATCGCGATCGCAAGTGCCGCGCCGCCCATTCGACCCCAAATGCTTACCTTCTTTGGAGGGGCAACCGCATTGGACGGCTGCGAAATTTTTGGGCCATCAGTACGGTCAATCATGAGCAGTTCGTGAATGTTGGCATGGGGATGTCAAAGTGTCGTCGAACGCCTGAGCACTCCTAACAAACTAATAACCAGACCCTGCCCGTCGAGGCAATTTGCAACTCGCGCCTTCTGTCCCATCGAATGATCCCACAATTTTCCATCCTCCCCACTTCCTCACGCTATTCACCTTGACGCATCCCCCGCCGCATGGGCTTTATGTGCACACATTAGAAATTCCATGCGCTCGTTCCGTTTCCTCCGCCCTGTCAACACCCAAGGCCTCGGCCGTCTTATCGCCGCCATTGCCTTGATGCTGTCCGCCCTGCCCACCAGCGCGCAAGATCTCGAAGGCAAAAATATTTCAAGCGTCATCATTCGCTACCGCGGCGAGAAAACCGTGAACGAGGAAGTGCTTCGCAATCAACTGCGCTCAAAGGCTGGCACTCCCTACCGCGCCGAGAATCTCGATAAGGACATCACCGCTCTCTACGAGTCTGGCCTTGTCGATGATGTCCGCTTTCTTGCCGAACCAGCGGGTGATTCCCTTAATCTGATCGCTGAAGTCACAACTCGCCCAATGCGCGGTGGTGTTGGATTCATCGGCAACACAATTTTCTCCGATCAGAAACTCGCCAAGGAAACCAAACTCAAGGGAACCGGCGTGATGAGTGACGCGGAAATTCTCGAAGCGCGTCGCAACATCGAAAAGTATTACAAAGGTTACGGCTATCCAGACACCACTGTTTCCCATCGCATCCAAGCAACCGACCAAAGTGGCGTTGCGGACTTGATCTTCATCATCGAGGAGGGCACCAAGAGCGAGATCCGTAAAATTCGTTTCGAGGGCAACACGGTTTTCACTGACCCTGAGCTTCGCAAGGAAATGAAGACCAAAGAAAAAGGCTGGTTCTCGTGGCTCACCAAATCAGGCCGGTTCGAACAGGATCAGCTCGATACCGACCTCGACGCGGTGCTCGATTATTACCGTAGCAAGGGCTACCTCCGCGCCAGCAGCCCGGGCATGCGCCGCGAACCAGTCAAGGATGGTCGCGTTGACCTGATCATTCCGATCGAAGAGGGAGAAAAATATACGGTCGCAGGTGTTGGTTTCGGCAAAATGACGGTCTTCAAGCCCGAGGAGCTTCAACCCGCCCTTACCCTCACCGGTGAAAGCGCCTACAACTCCAAGAAGATGCGCGAGGACATCAAGATGATTCGCAGCTACTACGGATCTCGTGGCTACGCCGATGCCGCCGTAAGCCCCGACATTCGCGATGCTGGACCCAACCGCGTGAGCATCATTTACCGTATCGACGAAGGCGATCGCTTCAAGGTTGGCCGCGTCAACATCGCCGGCAACACGAAGACCAAGGACAAGGTCATCCGCCGCGAAATACCCCTCAAGCCTGGCGACATGTTCAACTCGGTGGAACTCGAAACCACCAAGGCCCGTCTCGAGGGCCTGCAATACTTCAGCGAGGTACAAGCCAACGGCTCACCCGCAGGTGGCGGCTACCGCGACATCGATGTGCTCGTCGAAGAAAAGGCCACCGGCTCGGTCGGTGTCGGACTCGGCTTCAGCTCAATCGACAGTGTCGTCGGCTTCCTCACTCTCGAGCAATCGAACTTTGACCTCTTCAACCCTTGGAACTTCACCGGCGGTGGTCAGCGATTTGCCACCAACCTGCGCCTCGGTTCTAAACGTTCGGAAGCCAGTATCTCACTCACCGAACCGTGGTTCCTCGACCAGCAACTCGCCCTCGGCGGCGAGCTTTTCTACAAGCAGTCTACATACTTTAGTGACTACTACGATCAAACCAACGCCGGTGGCGCACTATCGCTGCGCAAACCACTCGGCAACAAGGCCTCCATCAAGGGCGAATACCGTATTGAAAATGTGAAAATCGATTCGGAAGTCGATGCAAACGATTACGGCGGCACAGGCAACCTCTCCCAACTTTCAGAAGAAAACATCGGCGGTGATTACCTGCGCAGCGCGCTTGGCGTGAACTATGTTTACGATACCCGTGACAGCAGCATTCAGCCGCGCACAGGTCACAAGTTTGATGCTGGTCTCACCTACGCCGGACTCGGCGGTGATGTCGATACGATCAACCTCTCACTCCAAGGTCAGAAATACTGGAACCTCAAGTGGGACTCGATCTTCTCGCTCAACGGCGAAGTCGCTTTTGTCGAGAGCATCGGCGATGACGAAATCCCGATCTTTGAACGCATGTTCCTTGGCGGCGGACGCACGCTGCGCGGATTCGAATTTCGCGATGTCGGTCCGCGAGACACAGGCTACACAAACGAAGTCTACGGCGGAAACTCACTCGGCTATGTGACGGCTGAGTACACTATACCGATCATTGAATCAATTCGTGCCGCGGTATTCTCCGACTCGGGCTTTGTGAACGCAGATAGCTGGGATCCCAACCCCGGCGACCTCTACACCGATGTCGGCGTCGGTGTCCGCATCAAGCTTCCCATCAGCCCGATGCCGCTCGCACTCGACTACGCATTCCCCGTTTCCTCTCCCGACGACGAGGCTGACAAAGGCGGTCAGTTCAATTTCTATCTCAACTACCAATACTGATCCTCCCAATCACAAATCATTGGAAAAATTTTTTGGCGGAGCCACCCATGGCTTCGCCAATTTTTTTGATCCTATTTCAACACCAGCATCGCGGACGCAGCCATCCGCACTAGCTCAGCTGACCCAAAGCTCAGGACTCAGGAAAAAATTTCCGCCGCCCAAGGCCTGGTGAGATACGCCTAACCCACCGCTCGGTGCCCAGCGGAAACTTTGAGCATCCTAAATTTTGCATTGCGGGCCGGCGTAGGGGCGATTAAATTGATCGCCACAGCGATACTCCAACCCATACCGCGTCCCTTTCAACCCATGGCCAAAATCCTCGGCATCATCTCGGCAGTCGTCCTCGCATTCACCGCTCTGGTCGCGATCAAAAACAAATCCGCTTACGAGACGGAAATTGCCGAGGTTGCCACCAAGAAAGGAGAACTCAGCAAAGAGCAAAAGCGCTTTGCGGGCATTGAAGCTGAGTACAAGAAAACCACTCCGCTGGTTGAAGCGGAGGCCGACCTTGCCCAGGTCGAGGAAAGCATCGCTTCGCAGTCGAAAAAGAACGACGAACTCAAAAAGGATCTCGATGCCAAAACCGCCAAGGTTGATAGCAACAAGCAACAACTCGACCAAATCCGTGAGAAGACGGACAAAATTGGCGATATCAACACGCTCGCGTCCAAAGTTCGTGTATCAAAAGCTGAGTTAGAGGAACTGACCATGGCCGTCAGCGCGGCGGAGACCAAAGTCGCTCAACTGACTGCGCAAAACAAACAAGCCGAAACTCAGGCCAACAATCTGAAGCAAAAGCTCGAAACCCTGAGCAGCGGTCAGTCGCTTCCGGGTCTCAATACCGTCATCCGCTCGATCTATCCAAGCTGGGGATTTGTCACTCTCGCTACCGGTGGCTCCGGCGGAGTGGGTGCCAATTCGACCCTGGATGTCGTTCGCGGCGACAACACCATCGCCAAATTGCTCGTGACTTGTGTCGAATCAAACAGCGCGGCTGCTAGCATCGTTCCAGATTCCATGGCCAGCGACACCGTTCTCATGGTCGGTGACCGAGTCATCGCATCTTCTCAAAAACCCGTCGCTCAAAGCAACTGATCAACCAAGCGTTAGGATCTAAGCCGGAAGCAAACCCACTTTCCATCATCCATGAAAAACATCCCATACATCGCCGCCATCCTCGCAGCTTGCGGCGCGGCATTTTTCTCATTCAGCCTTTCAGGCAAATTCAAGAGCGTTCAACAATCCCGCCTTGATACCATCGCCGAGCGCCAACAAACCACCGCCAAGGCCGACAGCCTGAAAACAAAGCTTGAAGACCTGAAAGCCGCGCTGGCTGCCATCGCCCTCAAAAAAGAAGAGGCCATGCAGAAGCTCGACATGCTTCAGGCGACAGGTGCCAGCGCCCAGCGCGATATCGACGGACTCGAAGTCACCCTCAAGTCTCAGGAACAGGATTTCGCTGAACTCAACAAAGCCAAAGAGGAGCTCGGTCGCATCATGAGCGGTCTCGGCGAGGATGTGACCATCGATACCATTGGTGACAAAATCAACGAGCTCAACGAAAACATCAAAACTCATCAGGCCAAACTCCAAGAGTTTGAAACTCTCAC
>JBEEOX010000010.1:0-17878 GCA_041191425.1 Verrucomicrobiota bacterium
GATTCTACTCGGCGCTCAACGAAAAGATTCTGCCGACCTATTACGAAAAGCCCGATGCCTGGAGCCGCATCGTTCTCAACTCAATGAACGATGTCGTACCATTCTTCGACGCCGATCGCATGGCCGACGAGTATTACAAGAAGATCTACGCGTGAGGCCCGCGGCCCTGCCCATGATCTTTTCAGCGTTAAAAAGACGCTGAAATTTTTCCAAGCAATGTCAAAAATTGATGAATGAAAGCTGACTGAGTGACCAGCGGATGTTAGTTCTCTCCGCGTGTCATGAGCCAGCGCAAGTATTCACCCCCTTTACCATTGCTCCTCGTCGGCTTGGTCGTGGCAGCGGCTGTTTGCGTTGGCATCTGGTTCTTTTTTGCAGACTCCATTAGCGAGCGATGGAATAGGCAGGAGTTTAGTTTGACTGCATGGCAGGCTCCTTACAACCACGCCAGCACGGTAAGAATTCGAATGGTGGATGATTTGCTGAACAGCCACAATTTTCGAGGAATGACTCGGGAGCAAGTGATTGCGATTGTCGGCGAACCGGATAAGACAGAGTATTTTAGAGACTTTGACATGATTTACTGGCTTGGGTCGGAGCGCGGCTTCATGAGCATTGACTCGGAGTGGCTGGTATTCCGACTCGATGACCAGAATAGGGTTTTGGAATACAAGATAGTGAGAGATTGAAATCACAGGCTAACAAAACTCTTAGCATTTTGCATAAGTCGCAGCATGAGATTAACGAATCGGCCGCGCCCTTAGAGCTTCACATGAGCTTTCTCATCGGCCACAGTCTCAATTTTAAATTTGAGAGCATTTAAGATGCCTAAAAAGCAGTAAGTCAATAAAGCATCCGCCTATATCCAAATCAGCTAACCGATGGATGCATGGCACTAGCCGATACCGATGATGTTGTTTAATCAGGCAAGATGTAGATACTGAATTTGTAGCGGAGGCTGGTAGTTTTCTTTATTTCAAAAACATATCGGCAGATCATCAATTATTCAGTTGCAGGGTTTCATCTTTCTTCCAATAATTCGTAAATGAATACGGAAATTTTAAGTCAATGGCTACGTAAATCAGTTGTATTTGTTTTGCTTGCAGCCCTCGTCGCTGGCTGCGCAGTCTCATCCACGAGTTTATCAGGGCACAATGGTGCGGCTTTGGCGAGTGAGCCCTCGACTAACTTAGTCACAGTGCCTGATATCGAAGGTCTTGGTGCAGCTCAAGCCGAAGCTGTGCTTCGTTCAGTAGGGCTGGTTTCCGCTGACATCCCTGTTCATGGCCCCATCGATGAAGATGCCGCCGATATTGCTTTAGCCTATAGGCAGAGTCCTCGCCCGGGCAGCACGGTTTCTAGAGGTTCAAAAGTTAGCTTTCGCTGGTGGTGGGAAGCCGGTTAATTTTACTGCAGGACAGCAAAAATATAGAAAATCTTGTTACTGCTTTGTGTTGTTTTTGAGCCCCTAAACAGACCCATAGCCCTTCATTCATAGGTGGCAAGTCGCATCAGGTGATTGACGAATCGGCCGCGCCCGCCACTCTTGGCGTACACCGATGAAATCCGCCTCTGCCGATTGGATTGACCCGCTCGTTTCCCTTTTGGGAAAGGAAAAGGTAAGCATCAGCGCCGAGCTCATCGCCACTCACTCGACCGACAAGTGGGATGCCAGTCATCCGCCTGATGCGGTGGTCTTTGCCGAATCCACTGCTGATGTCGCGGCGCTGATGAAATTTGCCAGTGAGAGGCAGATCCCGGTCACCACCCGTGGCGCGGGAGTCGGCTATGTCGGCGGCTGCGTGCCGATTCGCGGCGGCATCGCGCTTTCGATGATGCGCATGAATCGGATCATCGGGATTCACCCCGAGGATGGCGTGGCCATCGTGCAACCGGGCGTGATCACCCACGAGCTGCAAAAGGCTGTGCGCGAGATCGGTTGGGAGTATCCGCCGGATCCCGCCTCGCTCAAGGAATGCTCGATCGGTGGCAACATCGCGACCAATGCCGGTGGACCGCGATGCTTGAAGTACGGTGTGACTCGTAGTTATGTGCTTGGGCTTGAAGTCGTGCTGGCGGATGGACGCGTGATGAACATCGGCGGACGCCTTCACAAAAACAAAACGGGCTTCGATCTCATCGGACTTTTCACGGGATCCGAGGGCATGCTGGGCATCGTCACCGAAGCCACGCTGCGGCTCATTCCGAAGGCTCCGGCGCGCGCGATGCTGGCTGCGGTTTTTCCTGAATTTTCCCAAGCCGCCGCCGCAGTGCAATCGATTCTCAATGCCGGACACCTGCCGTCGGCGCTTGAAATCACCGATGCCTTTACGCTCGCTGCCGCTCGCCATCGCCTTGGCGCGAAAGTCTTTCCCGAAGGCAACGCGCACCTCATTGTCGAGGTCGATGGTCGCACGGCCGCGGTCGCCGCCGAAATCGATGAGCTTCAGATCTTGCTGCAATCGCTCGGCGCGACATCCATCGAGCGAGCGCCCGATGAGGCATCATGCGAACGCATTTGGCAATTGCGCCGCGAGTTCTCCTACTCGCTGCGCGATACCGGGCTCACCAAGCTCAATGAGGACATTGTCGTGCCGCGTTCGAAGTTAATCGAACTCGTCACCTTCGCACAAAGCCTCCAGCGCGACACGGGCATTCCGATCGCCTGCTTCGGCCACGCGGGTGATGGCAACATTCACACCAACCTGATGGTTGCAAATTACGATGATCCTAGTACCAAAAAAAAGGCCGATCATGCGCTCGATCGGCTCTTCACCTGGGTGCTCGAAAACGGCGGCACCATCACCGGCGAGCACGGCGTCGGCCTCGCCAAAAAACGTTGGCTCAAACAAGCAATCGGCGAAGTCTCGCTCGCCACGCACCAGGCCATCAAAAACGCCCTCGATCCCAAGGGTATCCTGAATCCTGGAAAGTTTCTGTGAAGGCGTCAGGGGGCGTTTTCTCGTCGGGCCCCCGCAGAAAGCCACTTGCCGAGTCGTCAAAGTCGGAGTAGATGTTTCGACATGATAAAACCCCTTTGTTTCCTTTTTCCGCTATTTCTTGCGGGCACCTCATTGGCGCAAACTTCGCGCGAGGTGGTGCGTGATGCCAGCGGCCGCATTGTTCAAACCATCGATCACCGCACCGAAGCGGGCGGCACGGTGCGCTCCACCACCCGCGATGCCATGGGGCGCGTGATTGGTACAGCCGTCACTCGACAATCAAGCGCCGGCACCGCGCGCACGGAATATCGTGACCCGATGGGGCGTGTGGCAGGCACCGCCGAGACGCGCGCATCGACCGCCGGCACTGCCCGCACGACCTACCGCGACCCGATGGGTAGAGTCGCTGGCACGGCAGAGACGCGCCAAGGCGCAAGCCACACGAGCGAGGCCCGCTTTCGCGATCCGATGGGACGAGTTGCCGGCACTTCGACCACCCGTTGTCAGCCCAGCGGCGCATGCACCACCACCTACCGCGATCCCAGTGGCCGCGTCACGCAATCAACCTCCGGCAAAAAACCCGCCGCTCCCTTGCGCGCACCCACGCCGCCAGTGAAGTGAGCAAAGACTTGTGCAAGGGATGAATCAACATCGTCTCACAAGTCCTTTAGGAGCTTGATCAAATCATCGGGCGAGAGCAGCTCGGGTAGGATGATTGGATCCTTGCCGGGCGCGATCAGCACATTCACCGGGATCGCGCTGCGGCCGAGTTTGCGTAGCGCAGCTTCAATCGTGGGATTGGGATTCGTTTTGTCCGCCCTCAAGGTCGCAACATTTTTTTGTTTCATCAATGCAACGACTTCCTTGGTGTAGGCGCGCTTCTTGTTGACCTGGCAGGTCGCACACCACTGCGCAGTGAAGTCGATGTAAACCGGTCGTTTCTCGGCGATCAACTCAGTGACTCGCGCCTCCGACCATGGTTCCCATGTGAGCTCCTGCGCCTTCGGGGGCTGAGCGATGAAGAGTCCGGCAAGCGCGAAAGCGAGGGCGGCGATGATGGCCATCGTTCGGCGGATGCGTTTTGCATGCGGCAGATTCCATCGTCCGTGGATCCATGCCGCGATGGCGATGAGCGTGAGTCCGATGATGGGCGAGAGCAAGTTGTCCAATTCGATTTGGCCCGCGTACACCCACAGCAGATAGCCTGCGGTGGCGAAGAGGGGGAAAGACATCGCTTGCTTGAAGCTTTCCATCCAGGCGCCGGCGCGGGGGAGGAGGTTTACGAGATTTGGAAATATCGAAAGCACTAGGTAAGGCAGCGCGAGGCCGAGTGCCATGGCGGCAAAGGCGGCGAAAAATGGAATGGCAGGCAAGCCGATCGCTGCGCCGATTGCCGTGCCAAGAAACGGCGCGGAGCATGGCGTTGCGACGATGGTGGCAAGCACGCCAGAAAATAGTGAGCCGACGATGCCTTGTTTGGATTGCAGTGATCCGCCCACCGAAGTCGCACTCGCGCCGATTTCAAAAACTCCATACAGGTTCAGCGCGAGGACAAACATCAGCAGCATGAGACCCAGCACCACCCACGGGTTCTGCAATTGATAGCCCCAGCCGATGCTCGCGCCGCCCGCCGCTTCACGCGCGGCAAACAACACGCCGCTCAGCGCGCCGAAGGAGATCAACACACCCAAGGCGAATGTCACTCCGTGAAGCACGACTTTGTGTCGATCGGCGCCCGCTTGTTGCACGAAGCCCATGATCTTGAGTCCGATTACGGGAAAGACGCAGGGCATGAGATTGAGAAGGAGTCCGCCCAGAAACATGCCACCGAGGATGGCAATCATCGAAGTGCTCGATTTTTTCTGCGTCACTTGAGCGGCGGTTTCGATCGGCGTGAGATTGACGCGCAACGCTGGGCTTCCTAACAGGATGCCAGAAATTTCATCGCCTTGTGGGATCGGCTGATCGAACGCGTTTTTTTCGACGCGTTTCAGGCGTATCGACCATGCGTCGCCATCGCGTGTGATCGAGCCTCCATCACTTGCGGCGCGGATGAATGGCTGATCCGGAATGAAGTCGCTGATATCAGCGTCGGCGATTTTCACGCGCAAGATGATGTCGTTGCCGTCGCGGCTTGCCTGAGGCGCTGGGGAAATTTCCTTCGGCATTTTCGCGCGCGCTTCGGCGAAGAGTGACGCTTGAGATGGATCGGTTTCGGTCTTGGTGCCGACGGGCAGCGTGAGAGTGAACGATTGATTTTCGTTGATGCAGCTCTTGTCGCAAATTTGCCATGTGGCATCCGCTTGCAGGGTGACGCTTGTACCAAGCTCAAGATTTTGCGGAGTTTCAATTTCAATGAGAAAGATCGGACTGCCTTCGTAAATGAAACTTTTGCCTAGCAGTCCGTCCTTCACCGTCGGCGCGGGCCATTGGATGGGGCCGGCAGAAAATCCTTCTGGCAGTGACCATCGGATCGACGGGCCTTCTTCGATTCCGCCCGAGTTGCGATAGTAACTGTGCCAGCCTTGCGGGTGTTCGAGTTGAAGCGCGACGCTGAATGACTTGCCGGCCTCGATCGTTTTGACTTCAGAAATCAACGAAGCCTTGGTCGTCGCGGCTTGGGTGGCGAATTCGAATTGCGCCGATGCCAAAAGACAAAGCGCGTTGAGCCAGGCAAAGGTCAGGCGGCCAATCATGCCGATAACGAAACGCAAATTTTGCTCACTGGCAAACCCGCATGTCGCGGGAAACCTCGATCATCAAAAAAGCCGGACAGGTTTCCCTGCCCGGCTTTGATTGATTGGGATGTGCGGCGACCGCTGATCGCCGCCACGATGGATTACATCATGCCGCCCATTCCGCCCATGCCGTGGTCGTGGCCATGGCCACCGGCGGCAGGAGCTTCCTTGGCAGGAAGGTCGGTGATGAGACACTCGGTGGTGAGCAGGAGGCCGGAGATCGACGCGGCGTTTTGCAGCGCGGTACGGGTCACCTTGGTCGGATCGACAACACCCGAGGCAATGAGGTCCTCGAACTTGTCGGTCGCGACGTTGTAGCCTTCGGATCCCTTGCCGCTCTTGACGCGCTCGACGATGAGCGCGGCTTCACGGCCGGCGTTGGCAACGAGTTGGCGAAGCGGAGCTTCGACGGCGCGCGACACGATGCCGGCACCAGTCTGCTCGTCGCCCGAGAGGCCGAGGTCCTTGACGGCAGCGTGAGCGCGGATGAGCGCGGTGCCACCACCGGCGACGATGCCTTCTTCCACGGCCGCGCGGGTCGCGTGAAGGGCGTCTTCGACGCGGGCCTTCTTCTCTTTCATTTCGGTTTCGGTTGCGGCGCCGACATTGATGACGGCCACACCTCCAGCGAGTTTCGCAAGGCGCTCTTGGAGTTTCTCGCGATCGTAGTCGCTGGTGGTTTCCTCGATCTGCTTGCGGATCTGGTTGACGCGGCCGGTGATCGCTTCGGAGGTGCCGCCGCCTTCAACGATGACGGTGTTTTCCTTGCTGATGTTGACGCGCTTGGCTTGGCCGAGATCGCTGAGTTCGACCGACTCGAGCTTGATGCCGAGGTCTTCGGTGATCACGCGGCCACCGGTGAGGATGGCGATGTCTTCGAGCATGGCCTTGCGGCGATCGCCAAAGCCCGGGGCCTTGACGGCGGCAATGTTGAGGATGCCGCGGAGCTTGTTGACCACGAGGGTGGCGAGGGCTTCGCCTTCGACATCTTCAGCGATGATGAGAAGTGGCTTGCCGGTCTTGGCAACCTTCTCAAGCAGCGGAAGCATGTCCTTGAGCGATGAGATCTTCTTCTCGTTGATGAGGATGTAAGCGCTTTCAAGCAGGGCTTCCATGCTCTCTGGGTTGGTCACGAAGTAGGGGCTGAGGTAGCCCTTGTCGAACTGCATGCCTTCCACCACATCAAGGGTGGTCTCGATGCCTTTCGCTTCCTCGACGGTGATCGTGCCGTCCTTGCCGACCTTGTCCATGGCCTCGGCGATGATGCTGCCGATTTCCTTGTCCGAGTTGGCCGAGATCGAAGCGACCTGGGCGATTTCCTTCGCGTCGGATACTTTCTTAGAAAGCTTCTTGAGCTCGGCGACGATCGCCTCGGTGGCCTTCATGATGCCGCGCTGAAGCGAGATCGGGTTGGCACCGGCGGTGACGTTGCGAAGGCCTTCCTTGTAGATGGCTTCGGCAAGTACGGTAGCCGTCGTAGTTCCGTCACCAGCGATGTCGGAGGTCTTGCTGGAAACTTCGCGGATGAGTTGCGCGCCCATGTTTTCATAGGGGCACTCGAGCTCGATTTCCTTGGCGACGGAGACACCGTCCTTGGTGATGGTCGGCGATCCGAACTTCTTGTCGAGGATCACATTGCGACCTGCGGGCCCGAGAGTTGCCTTGACGGCGCGGGCAAGTTTTTCCACGCCGCGAAGCAGAGCTTGGCGTGCGGTTTCGTCGAATTGCAGTTGTTTGGCCATGATTGTGTAATGGTTATTGGATATTTGATAATTGGTTCATTGAGTGCGGGACGATTTGGTTTGGGCGATTCTTGAGCTTCCTCAATATCTCATACCCAAATTTCCAATGTCTCCGCAGCAGCGGATCAGCCCACGATGCCGAGGATGTCGGATTCGTTGATGATGAGGACTTCTTGTCCGTCGACTTTCACTTCCGTGCCGCCGTATTTCGAGATGAGCACCTTGTCGCCGACCTTGACGGTGAACTCGATGGTCTTGCCATCCTCATCCTTGCCGCCGGTGCCGAGGCTGAGCACTTCTGCTTCCTGGGGTTTTTCCTTGGCGGTGTCGGGAAGGACGATGCCGCCGGCGCTCACGGCGTCGGCTTCGATGCGCTTCACGAGTACGCGTTGTCCGAGTGGTTTGATGTTTGCCATATGTTGTTGTGTGTTTGTTGTTTTTGTTGGTTGAGAAGCCACTTCGCTTGGGCAAAGTGGAAATTTTTATGGGTGATCAATCGACGACTTCAGCGTCGACGACCTTGCCTTTTGCTTGTTTTGGTTCGTTCGATGCGGTCTCGGCGGGCTCGACATCGGGCGAGGATTCGGCAGCGCCGGCCTGTGCCTGTTGGGCGGCCTGATAGAGTGCTTGCAGCGAGTTTTCGAGATCGCTTGAGGCGCTGTTGATCTTCTCGACATCATCGCTGGCGATCGCGTCCTTCACGGCTTGGATCTTGCCTTCGAGCATCGACTTCAATTCCGCCGGTGCTTGATCGCCAAGTTCGCCGAGTTGTTTTTCGACTGAGAACACCAGGTTGTCGGCCTTGTTCTTCGCATCGACTTTCTCAACGCGCTTGCGGTCTTCCTCCGCGTGCGATTCGGCATCGCGCTTGGCTTTTTCGATTTCGTCCTGCGAAAGACCCGAAGATCCTTGGATCGAAATTTTCTGTTCCTTGCCCGACTGCTTGTCCTTGGCGGAAACATGCAGAATGCCGTTGGCGTCGATGTCGAAGGTCACTTCGATTTGCGGCTCGCCACGACGGGCGGGATTGATGCCATCGAGCTTGAAATTGCCGAGCAACTTGTTGTCCGAGAACATCGGACGCTCGCCTTGGCAGATGCGGATGTCGACGGCTGGCTGATTGTCCGAAGCGGTCGAGAAAATTTGCGACTTTTTCGCGGGGATGGTCGTGTTGCGTTCGATCATTGCCGTGGCGCGCGAGCCTTCGGTTTCGATCGAGAGCGTGAGCGGTGTCACATCGAGCAAGAGCACATCCTTCACATCGCCGCGCAGCACGCCGCCTTGGATCGACGCGCCGATGGCGACGACTTCGTCGGGGTTCACGCCTTGGTGCGGTGTTTGACCTGCGAGTTCGCGGGCGGTCTCGACCACCTTCGGCATGCGGGTCATGCCGCCGACGAGCACTAGCTCGTTGATGTCGGAAGCTTTCACGCCGGCTTCTTCAAGGCAGTCACGCACAGGCTTCTTGGTGCGCTCGAAGAGTGAATCGGTGAGTTGCTCGAGCTTCGCGCGAGTGAGCGAAAGCTGAATGTGTTTCGGTCCTGTCGCATCGGCCGTGATGAAGGGCAGGCTGATGTCGTACGATTGCGTCGATGAAAGCGCGATCTTCGCTTTTTCTGCTTCTTCCTTGATGCGTTGCAGCGCGTCGGGCTGACCCGAGAGATCGATGCCTTGATCCTTCTTGAACTCGCCGACGATCCATTGGATCAGCGTGTTGTCCCAGTCGTCACCACCGAGTTGTGTGTCGCCATCGGTGGCAAGCACTTCGAAGACACCATCGCCGATCTCGAGCACCGAGATATCGAAAGTGCCACCGCCGAGGTCATAGACGGCGATCTTTTCGTCCGACTTCTTATCGAGTCCGTAAGCGAGCGCCGCGGCGGTCGGCTCGTTGATGATGCGCAGCACTTCGAGTCCGGCGATTTCACCGGCGGCCTTGGTCGCATTGCGTTGCGAGTCGTTGAAATAAGCCGGCACGGTGATCACCGCTTGCTTGATCGATTCACCGAGTTTCGATTCCGCATCGGCTTTCAGTTTGCCGAGGATCATCGCGGCGATTTCCTGCGGGGAAAAAGTTTTCGATTCGCCGCCGACTTCGACTTCGATGTGCGCGTCGCCATTCGCGGCGGCCACGATCTTGTAGGGCATGCGCTTGTCGGCTTCGGTGAGCTCGGCAAACTTGCGGCCGATCAGGCGCTTGGCGGAGAAAATCGTGTTCTTGGGATTGGTCACGGCCTGACGCTTGGCGGCCTGACCGACGAGGCGTTCGCCGCTCTTGGAGAAGGCGACGACCGATGGGGTGGTGCGGGCGCCTTCCGAGTTTTCAAGCACGGTCGGTTCGCCGCCGTCCATGACGGCCATGCAGGAGTTGGTGGTGCCGAGGTCGATTCCGAGGATTTTGGACATGAGGTTGTTTTCCTTTCGATTTGCCCTTTCGGGGCTGTTTGATTCGGGCCGGCTTTCGCATCCCTCGTGCCAGCATCGCTTAATTTTCCATAACTCATTTATTTCAAATGGTTTGTAAATTTTAACCATCCCCGCTGGGCTGCTCGAAAATGTCAAATGGCGACAAAATGACGCATTTTGGACGCGCCAAAGTGTCGCAGTGACACGAAATGCGCCTGAAATTTTTACAACCTTGAAACATGGCAAGGTCCCTTCCTAGGGTCTGCTTAGGGTTTATGCGTATTCAAGCATCGAGATGGATTCCGCGGGGTGAGCCGTTTCAGGCGGATGGCGAGGGCTCTTTGGGCGGATTTCCGGCCGTGCTTGAGCATTTGGTGCGTCAGCGGGGGCTGCCGGAAGGGGTCGATTTGGAGGGGTATTTGCGTCCGCGGCTCAAGGATCTGGCCGATCCGTTTCTGATCCCCGACATGCGTCCGGCGGTTGAGCGGATCTTGCTGGCGGTGGATCGCGGCGAGAAAATTTGTATTTTCGGCGACTACGATGTCGACGGCGTTTCCTCGATCGCCCTCATGCGGCGAATCCTGATGTCCTATCGCGTGCAGCCGCGGCACTTCATCCCAAGGCGCGGGCCGGAAGGTTATGGTTTGAGCGATGCGGCGATCGAGCGCTGCATGGCTGAGGGGCCAAAGCCGGATTTGCTGATCACCGTCGACTGCGGGACGGTGTCGATCCCGCAATGCGCGGAGTTGCGCGCGGCGGGCGTGGATGTGGTGATTGTCGACCATCACGAGCCCTTGCTCGAAGGTCGACCCGATTGCTGCGCATTGGTCAACCCGAAGTGCGGCTCCGCATTCACCTACCTTTGCGCCGCCGGCGTGGTGTTTAAGTTGGGTCATGCCTTGCTAAAGACGCGTCAGAACGATCTCGATCTCAAGGAACTCATCGATCTCGTCGCAGTCGCTACCATCGCCGACATCGTGCCGATGGTGGGGGAGAACCGTTTGCTTGTGCGTCATGGCTTGCAGCACTTGTCGCGCACGCTCAATCCCGGTCTGCGCGCGCTGCAGGAAGTGGCGGGGATCAATGGCCTCACCACCTCGATGGATGTCGGCTTTCGCATCGGACCGCGACTCAATGCCGCCGGGCGTATGGATGTGCCCGAGGATGCGCTCGAGACCCTCACCACCGATTGCCGCAGGCTCGCGCGCGAGCTCGCCTTGAAACTCGACGATTACAACCGCGAGCGTCAGGCCTTTGAAAACCGCATCCGCACCGATGCCGTCGAGATGCTCAACGAAAGTTTCGACCCACAGCGTGATCCGGTGATCGTGCTGGGCTCGCGCACCTGGCACCACGGCGTGGTGGGGATCGTCGCCTCACGACTCATGCGGCAGTACCACAAGCCGACCTTCATCATTTCGATCGACGAGAATGGCATCGGCAAGGGCTCGGGCCGCAGCATCGAAGGAGTTTCGCTGGTTGAGGCATTGCGTGCCTGCGATGACGATTTGCTCGCAGGCGGAGGTCACGCGATGGCCGCGGGCCTTTCGATCGAAGAGGAAAAGATCGACGAGTTCCGAAAAAATTTCGCCGACTATGTGTTGCGTCACACCAGCGAAGAGCAACGCCAGCCAACGCTGATGTATGACATGGAACTGGGCTTTGATCAGTTGTCGCTCGACTTCATGGCCGACTACGATCTGCTGCAACCATTCGGCAATGGCAATCCTCAGCCGATCTTCATTTCACGCCGCGTGGGACTGAGTCGCTCGCCGCAGCACATGAAAAACCATCACCTGCGTCTGATGCTTCGTCAGGGTTATCACGAACAAGATGCGGTCTTCTTCGGCGGCGGCGAACATCCGCTGCCCGATCCGCCCTGGGACATCGCCTACACCATCGACCGCAACCACTTCCGCGGCCGCACCACCCTGCAACTCGTCATCCAAGCTGTCCGCGCGGCTGAGGTGTGTTAGGGGGTAGAGTTAGAGGTTATTTGTTAAGAGTTATTGGGCAGATGGAAGACGCCGCTTCTTCAGGTAGCGCGGTCTGGCCCAGACCGCATGTCCGTTCTCTCTTCGCATGAACGGCCCACCCTCACTGTTTGTGATATAGCAGGACAAAATCGAAACGCCGAGGCGCGGAGCGCGCAGAGGACTTCGCGGGGGAATTTGAGAATGTTAGAATGCGGGGATTTGGCTCGAAAACGCAACTAATCGTTGGCCACTTTGATAATCATCAAAGTAGCCCAGAAGAGGATGTGTGGCACTGGCGAGAAACCCAAGAGTACATCAGACCAAGAGCAATGCTCGGCAGGTAGCTCTCGAGTGCTTGGTTTCAGCATCGTCCAAAAAATCATGATGTAGAAAGCGGCTCCTATGAATGTCGAAAAGATCAAAACCAGCCCGATCGATCCAGTCTTCGAGTCGGCTTGGGTTAGAATGTCCATAAAGAGCGAAAGGCAGATTACCATCCAATAGACGCATCCACCGAAACACGCAGCCTTTACAGCATTTCTTCGAGTGATTGTTAACATGGAGTGAGTTTTCTAGCGAAATTTATGAGCATGCAACCCTTGCGCGAAGCGGAAGGCTCAAACTGAGCAGAGGTTTAAATTTTTGGAAATCCATTGAACGCGGCGCTGCTAGGATTGGATACCGGAACTTGTGCGGCTATCGATTGGCTTTTCATTTTTTGTCGATTTTACGTGAGGGACTCATCCGGTATTTGAGGTTATTCCGTTGGCGCGGGAGGAGAAGTGTCGGACTTTGGGCCGCTGCTTTGTTCGACAAAATTGATTGCGTCTTGGGCTTGCTGTTTCAGAGACTCATCAATCTCTTTAAGTTTCAAAACAGCGCCGTAAGATTCCTTTGCCTTGATGTGTTGATTGGCTTGCACATATGCGTCACCCAAATTTAAGAGGATCAACGGGTCATTAGGCGCTTTAAGGTGGGCGGTTTTCATGAGTTCGAGGTATTCATCTTGGTTGCCAGCAGCAGACGCAAGAGCCGCCTTGATATTGTATGCAAATGGATGGTCGGGAAATGTCTCTATGGTCGCGTCGCACAGCCTTTTGCAAAGTGAGTGGCTCTCAGCTGACCCTGATTGATAGAGCCTCGCCGAGTAGCCTTGGATTGCCTCTGGGATGAATTGATTCGCTTCTTTGGGTAATCGATCGTTCTTTTTCCATCGAAGTGATTCTGGTTCCTTACGCGCATAGGCCAGTAGGTTGATCAGCGTTTGGATGCACTCTGTATTCAAGCCCATCTTTTGCTGGCTGTGAGCAAGGCCGAGTGCGATGTCTGCCCGCTCTGGAAAACGACGCATGCCCTCTTGTAGTATGTTGATTGCTTTCTTGGGAATTTCCGGGTCCGTTTGCCCCAGTGTGCTGATGCTGCCAACTTCCTTGCCTGATTTCTGGTCGCGAATTGAAAGATCATTCCCTTCCGTTGGCTTGGTTGTAATGGTCACGGACTGGGATCGCTGCCACCAGTAATCTCCAGCTGTTGCGTAGTAATCGGGATTTGCCTGCTCAGCCTCTGCGCTCTTTGCCAAGAAGGCGCGAATCTCTGGGTCATTTGCGGATTTTTTTAACTTCTCAAATTCGTTCAGATAATCCGATGCGACAGAATGTGTAGCGAGGAATGCTTGGATGATCACAAGGAGTGGAGATAGAGTTTTCATTTTTTGTCGATTTTACGTGAGGGGCTCATCCGGTATTCGCAGTGTCCCTTATCAAAGTTGATAAAAAAGATCCATTGCGAATCCTCATCTCGATAGGAGTGTGGCAAATAGCCTCGCTCTATCAAGCGCGCCGAATCTCTATCTGTAAGCTCTGAGGTATCCATCCTCTGCAGGTGAGCGGTGAATTTTTTGGCGTGCTCAAGCGAAAACGAGAAATTTCCTGTCGATGCATTGAGGTCCACATCGTTGTTCGTCGTGATGTCGAAGCTCGATGGGGGATGATGCTGGGAAGCCACCCTCGCTCGAATAGTTTATCGGCCTCGGCATCCGCTCTAGTCTCGTATCGGCTTGTGATCGTGTCACTGCACGCGCAGATCATCAGTGCTGCGATCAACAGCGAGAAGAAGCGGGTTGCGATCATTCGACCAAAGGGGCAAGTGCTCTTCATTGCTGGCAGATGACACAGGTAAGGCACGGCTGATTGGGGCGTCGAGTGTAATCAGCATGTCTGGAAGATGGCATGATGCGCCCACTCCTTAAGAAAATATTTACCGCAAATGCCGTTAATGGACGCGGAGAAGGGTCGTGGATGATCGATCGAAGATTAAGCAGCTTCTTCAGGTAGCGCGGCCTGGCTCAGACCGCATATCCTTTATTGTGGCTGGGATTGGCAACCTCAGTCCGTGCTTGGAACGTTCAAGGTGACTCACGCGCGTTAGCGCGTTGATTCCACCGACTTGTTCGACGGTTTTGGTTTCGCTACGATGGGGCCCTTGCCACGTGCGATCAATGCTATCCTTCTGGACTCCGGATGCATGATGCAAATCTGATTGTCGCCTATCTGAGCAATCACGTAGTCGCCGGTAATTTGGGTTGCGTTGCGAACAGGCCAAGCGGCAAACGGCAACTCCAACGAAAAGTGGACTCTCTTTCCAGTCTTCTCGTTATTGCCACTAATACCTTCGACAGGCCAGAATCCAGTCCGAAACTCCCAGTCTGATTCTCCCCCGATTATGGGAACCGGTCCAAAATTGAACCACGATCCCTCTGCCTTTTCGGAGTGCCCTTCTGTAATGCGCCATTCGACTGGTGCTTGCTCTGAAAAGTCTTCCAATACCTTCGATTCGGTCTCTGATCCTCGAACCTCTGAATCAAGGTATACGAGAAGATCATAACCCGAGACATCACGTGGGCGGACAAAAAGACGGTCGTTCCGGTGAGGTGCACCCACTTCTGAGATCGGCTTTGCGGAACCAGGGTCGTTGAGATTCATTCGGAGGATTCGGTCACCTTCAGGCGATATGAAGTAGAGAAAGAAGGGTTCTGAAACTTCCATCTCTTCTGCTTCCACCACCTCTAGATTGGTCATCATCGAAGTTCCACTTGCCATCCAATACCAGCCAAGCAGCAATGCATAACTGATGCTGTGAATCACAGGGGTCGCCACGAGAGAACGACGCAAAGAATGATCTCGTGAGCGTAACGCGAACCAGAAGAACGGAAACTCGATCAAAAGCGTGATGACGAATGCCGTACCGACAAAGGCCAGAAACCAAAGTTGGATCGTCTGAATAGTGATGTCGGGCAGGGACCCCAAGTAATTCGTTACGAAAAACCCGCCAGCCCAAGCTGACGCATAATTAGCCGCAATGAGAATTAGAACAGATCTCCACTTTGGGCACTTGAACATCCATCCAAGTAGTAAGCCCTCGATAAGGCCGATGATCGCATTCCCAAAAACAAGGTGGAGCATAGAAGCCCACATAAGGGGCGTCCCTGCGTTAGCTGATGCGGTCGAAGGAAATAGCGTCAACGCAAGTATCGGTAGCACGTAGCGCGATCTTTTCATTTCTTTGTCGAGCAGTTTTATTGAGGCGAGTGCGGCATTTGCTCTGGTTACAAAGCGCGCGTCTGATCCGGTGCAATTACAGCACTGAAGTATGTTACTCTGCAATTTCCGTTCATACGCAGTCCTTAGGCCGCCATGGAGGAACTGCCAAGGGAGAAACATTCAGTTTGTTTGGGAAGATTTAGAGTCGATAAGCCCTTCTCACTCGCCCGTACCTTTGGGGGCAAAGGTCCCTTTCGATTTGGGCATTTATGATCTCTTAGATTCGTGTCCATTCGAGTTCATTAGCGGTTCGAATCCTTTCTTCAAAGTATCGGCGCTGCGGGCCGCATCGCCCTACCTGAGATGAAAGGAGTGTCTCGCAAGATGCGTGTCACGGCCGGCCTTTGAAGAAGCGGCTTCTTCATTTTTGCCCCAAGCATCAATCTCGAATATCCAATCACGCTTCATCCTCTGCGCCTCTTGGCGACCTTTGCGACTTGGCGGTGAATCATCCTTCAAAGGATCGCCCCAGCATTGGTATGCCGAGGAAACATGCAAAATTTTCCCTTTTTTAACCTTTCCTTAATTTTTTTTGCTTGCGCGAATCGGGATTGTGGTTTAAACATCTTGTGTCGCAAGACAAGGCGGTCCGACTGAGATGCCCTTCAGGTTATTGGGTTTTTCCTGCTGGGATGATCGGTCGGGCCGCTTCTTTTTTACCGTATCGGTATCCGATTCGCTGATCCGATCCACCGCCCCGACGGCAATATTCCCGCGAAATGGGCATTGGGCGCAGCCGCAAACCTGCTAGAATCAAGTCATGAGATTGATCCGATTTGGTGATTCCGGCCGCGAAGAGCCAGGGGTCTTGCTGCCGGACGGGCGGCGCATTGATGCCAGCGGGGAGTTTCAAGATTACGACGAGGGGTTTTTTGCCTCGGGCGGGCTTGAGGGCTTGGCCGAGTGGGTGGCCGATGGCTGCCCAGGCGGGGCCTTGATCGATCCCGAGGCGCGACTGGGTCCGCCTGTGGGGCGTCCGTCGAAGATCGTCTGCGTGGGGAAAAATTATTTGGATCATGCCAAGGAAATGGGCGGTGAAATTCCATCCGAGCCGGTGCTTTTCATGAAAGCCAGCAGCGCGTGGAGCGGTCCGCATGACGATGTGATCATTCCGCGTGGCGGCACGAAGGTGGATTACGAAGTCGAGCTCGCCTTGGTGATCGGTCGTACGGCTTCTCACATCGACGAACTCGAAGCGCTGGATTATGTCGCGGGCTACTCGGTGTTTTGCGATTACTCCGAGCGATCGTTTCAATTGGAGGGTGGGGGTCAGTGGACCAAGGGCAAGAGTGCTGACAGTTTCGCGCCGATGGGTCCGTGGTTGGTGACAGGTGATGAGGTGGCGGATCCGCAAAAACTTCGGCTGTGGTGCAAGGTGAATGGCGAGTTGCGTCAGAACAGCTGGACGGGCGACATGATGTGTTCCGTGCGGCAATTGATTTCCTACATCAGTCGCTTCATGACCTTGCTGCCAGGCGATGTGGTGGCGACGGGCACTCCTGCGGGTGTGGCGCTTGGCATGTCGCCGCCGCGGTATTTGCAGGCGGGTGATTTTGTCGAATGTGGCATCGAAGGGCTTGGTGAACTCGCGCAGCGCGTGGTGGCGAACCATTCATCATGAAGGCGGGTTTTTCCAAAACCTGGAAGGCGATGCTGTCCTGGCCCAGACCGCCGGGCGAGCGCTACGCCGCGTGTGAATTTTGCGACACGCTGCATGAAGCGGGACCGCTTGATGAAGGTGCGGCCGCGCGCTGCATTCGTTGCGGCACGGTACTTTATCAGAATCGCGTGGCCTCGCTCACGAGAGCCTCCGCATGCTCGCTGGCGGCGCTGATCTTGATGACGCTCGCGCATGTGTTTCCCTTTCTCATCATGGATGCCGCGACGCTGCGCAAAAGCCTCACGCTGATCGGTGCGGCGGACGCCTTGCTCGACAAGGGCGCGCCCATTCTCGGCATTTCGATCGTACTTTTCACCATCGTCGCACCCACCATGCTGGCGGGTGGTATGTTGTACGTGAGCCTGCCGCTGATGTTCGGCCGACTGCTGCCTGGTTCCTTCACGATCGCGAAATGGATGCACCTCAGCGAACCATGGAACATGGTCGAGGTCTTTCTGCTAGGTGTGTTGGTGAGTTTGTTGAAATTGGCGCAGGTGGCGGATGTCACCTTCGGCATCGGCTTCTGGTCATTTGCGGGTGTGATGCTGAGCATGGCGCTTGCAGTGGCGGGTATCGACCGCGAAGAATTATGGGATCGCATGGAGGTGGCGAAACGATGAAGCAGACATTTGAAAAAGCGGTTGATCGTGGTCTGGCTGGCTGCCATGTCTGTGGTCGCGTGTCGGAGGTTGCTCTCGGAAATTGCCCTCGCTGCAATACCAAGCTCGAGTTGCGCAAATCCAACAGCATTCAAACCACCGTGGCGTTGATGGCCGCCGCCGCCGCCCTTTACATTCCTTCGCACCTCCTGCCGA
>JBEEOX010000011.1:0-15889 GCA_041191425.1 Verrucomicrobiota bacterium
CCACCCTCGCTGCAGCGACCGCTGGTCTGGCATGGGCCGCGATTGAATGGATCTTCAAGGGCAAGCCAAGCGTGCTTGGATTCTGCTCGGGCATCGTGGCTGGCCTTGTGGTCATCACTCCCGGTGCGGGCTTCGTGACAGCGACCTCTTCGGTGATCATCGGAGTTCTCGCCGGTGTCATTCCCTTCCTCGCGGTGGCTTACCTCAAGAAACTGCTCGGATATGACGATGCGCTCGACACCTTCGGCGTGCACGGCGTGGGTGGTACCCTGGGTGCGATCCTCACCGGTATCTTCGCCGACGAGAAAGCCAACTCCGTGGTTGGTCCTCTCAAGGATGGCCTTCTCATGGAGCAATTCAAGGCTGTGGGTCTGACCGTGGTCTGGAGCGTGGTTGCCACTGCCATCATCGCCTACATCATCAAGTTCACCTTGGGTCTTCGCCCGGATCCTGAAGTTGAGACATCCGGTCTCGATCTCGCGGAACACGGCGAGCAAGGCTACGAACACTGATTTGCCTGAATGGGTTCTTAAGAAACGGGTGGGCTGGAAACAGTCCACCCGTTTTCTTTTCCGCCTTTGCGCGGACCTTTCGGAGAAAGGTCCCTGCCTGAAAAATTCGGTGGTTTTTGTGTTGGTTTTCGAGTTCATCTGCGGTCGTGAATTGCGCGCGCTTGCAGATAGTTTTGATTTCCACCTTGTTGGCTGCCGCTTGTTTTGCGGCATGGGCGTGGTTGCGGCCTTATGATCGCGACCCTGATCCTGCCGCTCGCTGCGAGATTGAGTCAGTGAAAGTTTCCGAGGATCACGGCTATTACTGGGTTGAAGTTTTTTTGAAAACCACACGTGACGAGAGCTTTGATCCGACCAAGCCGGTGAAGCTCGAAACTGCGGACGGGCGCGAAATTTCATCGGCCGATTTGCATTTTGCACCGGAAACCGGAAATGGCGGGCTGCGATTCAAGTTCTGGCTCGAGGCCCGCGATATTTCCGGGCGGCTTGCACTTCGAATCAATGACGGCAAGTTGGTGATCAAGTTGCGCGACGGTAAACCCGAGCTTGGATCTGCGGGTGAGCGGAGCTTCACGACATCGAATTGGTAGAATTCATGGCCTGGCTGATCATCGACAACTCCAACACGCGGACGAAATTCGCACTCGGCGACGAGCGTGCACTAGGCGCATGGCGCGGAGTTTTGCCGACGCCGGACATTTCTTCCGAATCGCTTGAGCAGCTCACTTCGCAGCTCGATTTTTCCGCGGTCATCATTGGTTCGGTCGTGCCGGCCAAGGCGGCGGTGTTGGAAAAATTTTTCGCCGCGCGTGTGCCATGTCATTTCCTTGGTCACCAAAGCCCGCTCGGCATGGGCATTGATTACCCTGAGCCGCAAAAGATCGGCGCCGATCGTCTCGCCAATGCCGTGGGCGTGTTGGCGCGTCACGGCGCACCGGCGATCGTGATCGATTTCGGAACAGCGGTGACCTTCGATGTCATTTCCGCTGAGCCCGCGTATTGCGGCGGCGTGATCGCGCCGGGCCTTGGAGCGATGTCGGGTTACTTGCCGCAAAAAACCGCGCTCTTGCCGGCGATCGAACTCATCGAGCCCGCCTCGGCGATTGGCAAATCCACCGAGCACGCGATGCAGGTGGGGGCGGTCATTGGTTATCGCGGATTGGTGCGAGAAATCATCGGTAAGATCCGCGCCGAACTTGCTGGTGAGCCGAAGATCATCGCTACCGGCGGTGATGCGGAACTCATCGCCAAGGGCCTGCCAGAAATTCAAGCGGTCGATGCCGACCTCACGCTTGAGGGCTTGCGACTTGTTGCCTCACGAGTTTTCGCGTGAGCGATGGCAGCGAAAAATTTTTCTGCTCAATCCTCATTTGATTTCTCCCCGTTCGCTGTTAGATGTGGAGCATGGAAAATCCCCATGCGCTCAGCAGTCGTCGTCAATTTGTGAAATTCAGCACCCTCGCCGCCGCTGCGACGATGCTTCCATCGCACGCAATGGCGCAGGCCGCCGCGGCCTTTTCGCTCGCGCCTTTGCCCTACGCGTTCAACGCGCTCGAACCACACATCGATGCCCGCACAATGGAGATTCACCACGGCAAGCATCACGCCGCTTATGTTGCGGGACTGAACGCCGCTTTGGAAAAAGCGCCCGAACTCAAAGGCAAGTCGCTCGAGGAAATTTTTTCAGGCATCACTGCGGTGAAAGACGAATCCGTGCGCACCGCGCTGCGCAATCACGGTGGCGGTCATTGGAATCATACTTATTTTTGGAAGGCCCTCGCGCCGGCAGCGAACTCGGGCGCGCCATCGCCAAAGTTGCTCAAGGCGATCGAAGCGGCTTTCGGATCGATGGATGATTTCAAAAAAGCTTTCAACGAAGCAGCGACCAAACGCTTCGGATCGGGCTGGGCGTGGCTGATCTCCGCCAATGGCAAGCTGCGCATCACGAGCACCGCAAATCAGGACAATCCCTTGATGAAAGGCATCGTCCCTGATGCCGATCTCGGCACGCCGCTGCTTGGTATCGATGTTTGGGAGCACGCGTATTACTTGAATTACCAGAACCGCCGCGCGGATTACATCAATGCGTGGTGGAGCGTGATCAATTGGGCCGAGGTTTCTCGCCAATTCGAGGCGCTTTGATCTAGCGGCCGAAAAATCGCATCGACCTTTGCGCGGCGATTCGGACAATGCGCGCATGTCCGAACGCGCTGACCTCAAAGATCTTTCGCTGCTTGGCAAACCCGAGACGCGCCTGCCCTCGTCGCCCTCCGAGGCGCGGCTCGAGGTATTCCCAAACCACCGCCCCGGCCGCCGTTATTGGATCACCCTCAACTGCCCGGAGTTCACCTCGCTGTGTCCGGTGACGGGTCAGCCCGACAGCGCAAAGATCGTGATTCGCTATGTGCCGGGCGAAACCTGCGTCGAGACCAAGAGCCTCAAGTTTTACCTCGCGTCGTTTCGCAACGAGCCGGCCTTCAACGAGGAAATCGTCAACCGCATTCTCGACGATCTCGTTCATGCAATGAAGCCGCAAGAAATTATCGTGCGTGGCGAGTTTGCGCCGCGTGGTGGCATCCAACTCACCACCGAGGCCTCTTATCCCGAGAGCTCGGCATCGTGAAATGAAGACCTGCGTCCTGCTGAGCGGTGGAATGGATTCGGTGACGGTGTTTCACCGCGCATTACGCGATAGCGATGTGGTCGCATGCCTTTCCTTCGATTACGGTGCGAAGCACAACGCGCGTGAAATTCCATTTGCAAAATTGCACGCCGATCGCGCGGGTGTGCCGCATCATGTTGTGTCGCTCGATTTCATGGATCGTTTGTTCAAATCCGATCTCCTGTGTTCGGGCGGTGACATTCCCGAAGGTCACTACGCCGAGGAATCGATGAAAAAAACCGTCGTGCCGTTTCGCAATGGCATCATGCTTTCGATCGCCGCGGGCTTCGCCGAAAGCGTCGGTGCGGATGCGGTGACGATCGCCGCGCACTCGGGGGATCATGCGATTTATCCCGATTGTCGCGAGCCCTTCATGCGCGCGATGGGCGAGGCGATGGAGCAGGGGACTTATGCGGGGATCAAGCTGCTGCGGCCCTTCATCGACATGGACAAAGCGGCGATCGCGCGCTGCGGTGCTGACATGAGCGTGGATTTCGCCGAGACCTGGTCCTGCTACAAGGGTGGAGAAATCCACTGCGGCGTTTGCGGGACTTGCGTCGAGCGCCGCGAGGCGTTTCTTTTGGCCGGCTTGCCCGACCCCACGGTCTATGAGCAGACTCCCGAACTGCCGCGGCTTTCCTGATCATCCGCCCACCACGCCATGCCTTACCGGATTTGCAAATCGCTCGAAATCGAGAACGGCCACATGCTTTCAAAGCACCCCGACAAGTGCCGTTTTCCTCACGGCCACTCGCGCAAGGTCGAGTTTGTGATCGAGGCCGACGAACTCGATGACAACGAAATGGTCTGCGACTTCAAAATCATCCGCGAGGCGATCGGCGATTGGCTCGATTCGTTGGATCACGCGCTTTGCATGAATACCAGCGACCCGGCCTACGATGATTTCAAATCACGCTACGGTAATCGAGTGATCGGATTCGAAAATCAGGATCCGACCACCGAGTTGATGGCGCGCGCGATTTTTGATCACACCCGCAAGGCGCTCGAGTCGTATGCGAAAAAGTCCGAAACCCGCTACCATCTTCGCTCCAATGTTCGCCTTGTGAAAGTGCGCCTTTGGGAAACTTCCTCATCATGGGCGGAATACGAGGCTCCAGCTTTGAAATAATTTTCTCCATGCTTCCCGACATCCAAGCCACCAAGGACACCCGCGGCATCGACATCGATCAGGTCGGCGTCTCCGATCTACGCTATCCGATCCAAGTGACTGACCGTCACGGCAAGCCTTTTCCAACTGTCGCGACAATCTCGATGTCAGTGCACCTGCCACATCATTTCAAAGGCACCCACATGAGCCGCTTCATCGAGGTGCTCAGCAAACACGAGGGCGAAGTGACCTCACGCACGCTGCCTGAAATCCTTCACGATCTGCGCGAGCGACTGGATGCCGAGGAGGCTCACATCGAGGTGGCCTTCACTTACTTCGTCACGAAAAAAGCTCCCGTCTCAGGCGCCGAGGCCAAGGTTGCGTGTGATTGCGTGTTGATCGGCAAATCCTCCTCCAGTGCAGACGACCTCACGCTGCGAGTTACGGTGCCCGTCACCACGCTTTGTCCGTGCAGCAAAGAGATCAGCGATTACGGCGCTCACAACCAGCGCGGACATGTCACCATCGAGGTGCGCCCGAAACGCAAGGGCAATGGCTGCGAACTCATCCTCATCGAAGACCTCGTCGACATTGCCGAAAAATCCGGCTCGGCACCGGTCTATGCTTTGCTCAAGCGCACCGACGAACGGCATGTGACCATGCAGGCCTACGACAATCCCGTGTTCGTCGAGGATGTCGTTCGCAATGCTGCTGCGTTGTTGCGCGCCGATGCGAGAATCGACTCGTTCACGGTCAGGGCCGTGAATCAGGAAAGCATTCACGATCACAACGCGTTCGCTGTCATTTCCGGCAAAGCGAGCGATGCGTGATAGCACGAATCAGCGTATGCTGTCACAGCCGTGGGCGCGCGGTCTTGCACGATGAGAGAGATCATTCCCTCCATTAAATTGCTCCACGCCTATGCCAACGGAGTTTTTCCGATGGCGGAGGATGGCGGGATTTTGTGGTTTTCACCGGAGAGACGCGGGCTGATCCCGCTCGATGATCGCTTTCACATTCCTCACGGCTTGCAGCGCACCTTGAAGCGTGGGGTTTTCGAAGTGCGATGGAACACCGCCTTTCGCGAAGTGATGCTTGCTTGTGCCGAGCGGGAGCAGACATGGATCGACGATGTGATTCTTGAGAGCTACTGCGCTTTGCACGATGAGGGCTTCGCGCATTCGGTCGAGTGTTGGGATGAGAAAGGCTTGCAGGGTGGGCTTTATGGTGTCGCCCTTTCTGGCGTGTTTTTTGGAGAGAGCATGTTTCATCGCAAAACCGATGCGTCAAAGGTCGCGTTGGTGGCTTTGGTTGAAGTCCTGCGGGAGAGAAATTTTCAACTGCTCGACACTCAGTGGATGACCGATCATCTCCGTCAATTCGGTGGTTACGAGCTGCCGCGTCGCGAGTATCTCGCCCAACTCCAGGCAGCCCTTCAGAAGGTCTAATCTAAGAACGAATAAAATCCCGAAAAATTCCGCTTTCCGCCGGGTAGTCCGTAGTGGTATCTCTCCGCCGCAATTTGCGCCGGCTTAGCTCAGTTGGTAGAGCAGCTGATTTGTAATCAGCAGGTCGTCGGTTCGAGTCCGACAGCCGGCTCCATTGATTTTCAAGGAGTTATGACGGAAAGGGCAGCGAGGGTTTAAATAGCCACTCACCTTACTCTCACTTTATTCGATACTCTGCCAAGGCATATTCTCGAGATTGCGGAGCAGCAGCCCCAGCACATCGCGCCAAACGAAAGACTTACTGAGTGCCATGGGGCACCCACGGGGGGGCGGTTGCCACTTTCCCGTTCAGATTGATGACTGAACTATCCCCAGCCCCTCAAGAAATTCGGTAATTGGTCCTCGGAATTGCCAGCAAAAGACCCTCCATGGGCGGCAAATCAAGCAATTGGCCCTGAAATTCTAGGAAAACTCCGGGTGAATAGCCAAAGATTCCAGACAACTTTCGCCACTAAAAATCCATAAGTCGTTGATAATGTGTTAGTTGTGAAAATTAAAGGCATCAGAAAGATTGCTGATTTCTTAAAAAATTACCGAATCGTGATATTTTAGATCGCGGGTCCACCAGTAATCGAATAGAAGACTGTATTATGAAAGTTGTTTCCAGCCTCGTCATCTCAGCAAGCATATTCAGTTCCTTTGCCTCCGCGTCCGTCACCATTGACTGGGTAACAGTAGGCAACGCTGGGAATGCCGCGGACACTACTGGCTACGGCGCGGTGGGTTATGAATACCAGATCGGCAAATACGAGGTGACCAATGCTCAGTATGCGGAATTCCTTAATGCCAAGGCGGCCACGGACAACTACTCGCTCTACAACACAAGCATGGCATCCTACGGCATTACCCGCAGCGGAAGCAGCGGCAGCTACTCCTATACCGTGTCGAGCGGATTCGAGAACAAGCCTGTTGTGTATGTTTCTTGGTATGATGCTGCCCGATTTAGCAATTGGCTTTCGAACGGCCAAGGCAGTGGCGACACGGAAACGGGGTCCTACAACCTGAATGGCTTATCGAGCGGCCTTATTCTTCCTGTTGCAGATGCCAAGATCCGTCTTCCTTCAGAAGACGAGTGGTACAAGGCGGCGTACTACAACGGAGCCAACTCGACTTACTCGCTCTATCCCAACGGGGAGAACAGCATAACCACGGCGGATGCGAATTACAATTATAGAGTGGGCTCCACGGACGTAGGCACTTACAGCGAAGACCCAAGCATGTATGGCACCTTCGACCAAGGGGGTAACGTCTGGGAATGGACTGACGCAGTCATCGGTTCGTTTCGTGGGCTTCGTGGGGGCTCCTGGTTCGGCGCTAGCGACGTTGGCGTCTACGGCTTGGACTCTTCGTCCCGGTACTTCGCCTCCCCGTGGGAGGAGCACGAAAGCGAAGGGTTCCGTCTCGCCAGTGTTCCTGAACCAAGCGCGATGGTCCTGACGATGCTAGCCAGCGGAGTGATGCTGATGCGCCGCAGATGCAATTAACTGCGACAGTTTGGTTCCCAGCTCTGGTTCATTATAACGGGCTAGATTCTCTTCTACAACACCTGCATGCTGCGTAAATTTCTTTCATTCCCATGGGGGCGCTTGGTTTGCCTTTGGGCGACTTTGAATTGCACATTCATGGCGCTTGATCGTCTATCCACGTCAAGTATTGCTGCTGCAATCTTGGCGGTGGGGTTTCTTTTTGCGTTTGTTGCCCTCTACTGGATCGCTGTAGTTCGGGGGATTAAGGAGCGTTCTGATTGACTTGCGCTGACCGGCTCTCCTGCATCCAAAGCACGCGAGACATCTTACCCGTTTTCGCATGAGGCCATCCGGGAAGCCGGCATGGATGCTCTGGGCGTCCAATCAATCCGGCGTCGATTCCAAGCGCGGCGGCTGTATGCTTCAATGACTCGAGGGCGTCCGGTGATGGTGTGTGAAACCACGCATGCAGGCTCTTATTGCCCGTGTAGACGAGTGCGGCGAGTTGCCAGTCGAGTTTCTCGCGAAGCCATCGTACAAGCGCCATACTTGCTCTGAGGTGTTGCCGGGTCTCATCGTCGGTTTGAGGTTGCATGCCATCGAAGCCGTCGAAGTCGAGGACGGTGAAAGGTTCTGCTGCAACTGATCTGCTGGAACGCGAGGATGTGCCTTCATGCCAGATCGCCGGGGAGACCATTGGTCCGACGTCGGTAATGGGGTGCGCTTGCCACTCGGCAACGGTTTTCCATCTTGCGGCATGGCGGCCATCCTGCCCGCTCTGGAAAAGCGCACCCGTCCAAACGACGGCATCGGCGGGGAATAGGGCGGCGAGGAAATGGCGCGGGTCGTGAAGCCATGCGGTGCGCTTCTCTGGCGATTCGGCAAGGGCCTCGCTCGAGGTCCATGGATAGGCGGCGATGATATGGTCGCGCTTGGCGCGTAGGGCTGCCGAAACCCTTCGCCTAGCGTGAGATTGCGTGGCCGCTTTCACGCGCTGTCGACGCCATTCTCGATCCACTAGCGGGTCACGCTCTCCCCGAATTCCGACAAGCCGGAAAATCTCGCGGCGGTGTTCTGTGTCTCCTTGATACTTTGCGCATCCGAATTGCCCGGACTCAGTGTTCTGGAAAAAGTGATTGCCGGCCCTGTCTCCGCCTTCAGTGGCGCATGCCGGACAGCGTGCTGTGATCTTGTGGCCATGCCGGCGGACCTTCTCCAAGCGTAAAACGTCGATTTGTGAAGTCATACTCATTGTGGGTTGTGACGCTGTGACACGTGATTTTGCAGTTCTCTTTATATGTTTTACACGTAAAGAAGTTAAAAAATAGGCGTCATAGCGTCATTTTGAGGCGCTTTTCTTTAATGCGTTTTGATTTTAAGCGTCATAGGCGTCATTTTTCGGCGAGAGACGCCAGCCACGTTCGGCTGCCGTTCGCGCTTGCATCACGCGACTCGGCGACTTCTTCGAGAGTCGGGCTAGGTATCTCGCGCATGCCCCATTGAACGTGAAAATCCGTTCGGCGCGGCGGTGATGACTGCTGGCGAGGATCTTGTTTTCAAGGTCGCTGGCGCTGATCCAAACGGGACCGTCGTGGAAGCCATCAAAGACAATAAGGTCGATCAACTCGAGCAACTCGGCTTCGGGTGACAGACTCTCGAGACACTCCTTGATGACCGGGTGATGATACGTTGCAACGTTGTATCGGCGAGGGTCCACGTATTTTTCTGGCAAGGAGTATCTGTTGAGCAGGAAATCCAAAAACGCGGGGATCTCGCTGCGCAACTTTGCTTCGAATCGTCCCTTTTCCGCTGCCGTTGTGATCGGCTCTGGAAAGTCAAAACGCGATGCGCGAAGCAGGATCAACTTGTCGGCGAAGTCCTCGTTCAGCGGCGGCAGCACAAGCAAGCTCTCGGGGTCGTCATTGCACGTGATGGAGATTCTCCACCACGGGCGGACGGTGATAGCGTCCTTGCCTTTGCCATGCAGCGACGCCACGGTCGAGCCGACAGTGTGCTGTTTGAGTTTCGCGGCGAACGCAAGCCGGTCCTTGATGCTTGTTGATGCCCGGCAATCATCCAAAACGAGGTGTTCAGCGGCGAACAAGTCGGCGTTGAAATCGTTTCCGCGTAGGAAATAGCGCTCGGCATCGGCGGCACGTCCCGCAAGGCAAGGCGTGACGATGTGATGCTGAACGAATGACTTCCCGCAGTCGCGCACGCCACAAATTGCAAGTGCCTGCTGTTGCTGCTGGCGGCCTGCCCGGAGCGCTTCAACGGATGATTTCAACCATCCGAGAAACGTTGCAATTTGAGCGCTGCCGACGTCCTCTGATTCCGAGTTGCGAAACAAGCCATTGATGACGGCGCTGATCGTCGGGAAACTGCCCGGCTGCGCTTCGATCAAAACCATGTCTTCAGTCACTAAATGGCGGCAGCCGTCGGATTCATAAAACCCGGAGTTTTTTCCGCACAGGGGACCATAGCGGGAAACGTCGTTTTCCATCTGAACGCGGAGGATCTCGAGGTCGATTTCGGACAAGTCCTCACCTTTGCCGATCTTGCTGGTGAGTCCACGTGCGGTGAGAATTCTCCGATACGAGACAAGCTTAAACGGCTGCCAACGCCCGGCGTCATTGCGAACTAGGAACGTTTCGGTTGGCGCGTGGAAATAGTCCTGCGGACTCTCGGCTTCGAGTGCGGCAAGATCAATGACCTTTGCCTGTTGCAATCTGTTGCTTGATGCTGTAAACTTGAGCTGTTCCGATTGATTCCCCGGTTCCGTGTTGTAAGCGCGGGCCGGGGCTTTTTCTTGTGGGACAGCGATCACTTTGCCACCTCCTCTCCTTCAATCGCGGCTTTCACAGCCTCGAAATTGAAGCGGATGGTGTTTTCGAACCTCACTGAGGGGATGTGACCCTCATTGGCCCAGCGGTAGACCGTGGGAGGTGTGATGTCGTAATACCGGGCGATGACGCTGGCTTTTACGTAGCGGCGTCCTGACTCTTTTGGGACATGCATTGTTTGCATGTCATGAACCAAGCGGGCTCGGCCGAACCTTTGGATGGGACTAGAATTTAATCTAATCTCAACTCACTCCAGACTCAGTAATTCCCGCAATTTGAGCTCACCGGCAATCCTTGAAACTTCGGATTCATCTACAGATCCTTTACCTTCACTATCTCCCTGTTCGTTCATCTTTACAATCTCCGTTTGAGTAGGAGCCCTTCCAAGTTTTCGCTGTAATTTCAAAATCGATTCTATCACCCAGAGAAATCTGGGGGAACCAGGTGTTCGGTTCGGGTCGGCTTGGGGGATGAGTGAGTAGATAGACTTTGCCAAGCGGCCCGCTTCTGAATCATCAAATACAGGTGTTTCATTGGGGCTCTTAGTTTTCCATGAATTCCATGCGCTCACGAATTGAAAGAAGGGCTCCATGTTTCCTGCCCCAGCTGCATGATCTAAGATCTGCCTTATCCGTGCCCAGTGATGTGTTGCCAAACTAAATCCTTTGTCCGGTTTCTCCAGCCATCCGCGAAGCTCCAATGTTTCAGCAAGCATTTGTTGGTCAAATCCTCCTGCCTTCTTTGGTAGTGAATATCGCTCGTACAGGCCATAGAGAAAATCCTCGTCTATAGAGGCCCTCTCGACACTAATGGTTTTTTTTGCCTTTTTAGGAGCAGATCTTGGGGGGCGGGTTTTTGATCTCCCCTTCAAGCTAACCCATTTTTTCGGCCCCTCGTAATCGTAGTTCATGCGATTTTGATCATTGGTAGTTTTGTTCCCTTCGGTCCAAGAGTCCAGATAGCCTGAGCGTCTTTTTTCGGCATGCGTCCGATGTAGTGCTTGCGAAGCATTTCGGTGCCTCCCGAGTGACCATGCTCGAATATCAATGTCTGGAGTTCCCTGCCCATCGCCAACGCTACACTGGCAGCCGTGTGCCTCAAGGCGTTTTGCGGCCACTCTGGAGCCTCCTCGGGCGGTTCGGCTTCCATCCGTTTCTTAAACGGCAAAGTCGGCACAAGGTCGGACCACACTTTCCAGCCTGCAAGTCGGCGTACCGCTTTTTCCTTTCGGTGCCAGTTGGGCGGACAGACGCAATTAGTGATTGGGTAAGCTTCTAGCCATGCAGCCAGTGGGTCTGGCATATGAATAAAGCGGCGCTGTTTGTTCTTGGATTTGTACTGGCTCACGGTGATTCCATCTGGAGCAATATCCTCGGGCTTGAGCCGCTCGATTTCCTGCATCCTCATGCCTGTGAAAAGAGCGATGGCGAACGGGATCACGGTGTCGGGCAGATGCTTCTCTGCAGTGGTGAGCAGCATGGCAGCTTCCTTGGCGGTGAGCGTGCTGATTTCGCTCGTTGCGGCCTCCTTGCGTTCGAGATGCTTGAGGGTGTCGGCATTGCACCATTCGCGTGGAGGTTTGCCTGCCCAGCGCCACAAGCCCGTGAGAAGTCGCAGTCTGGCATTAAAGGCCACAGGACCGCTTGTGCGGGCCTCTAGGTGCGCTTGAAGTTCCTCGGGTGTAATTGAGCTGATCGCCCGTCCTGCGAAGTCCTCGCGCAAATGCCGGCTCATGTAAGTGATGGACCGAGTGTGCCTCTCGCTTTTCCCACTTTTGGCATTCTCATATTCACTCAAAGCATCCTCAATCGTTGAGCTTCTGCGTTGCATGCTCTCGATCTCGGCAATGCGTCTAGCTGCCTCTAGCAATGAGATGCCATACGGCTCGAGCAGGTTGAGAGCGGCTGTGGCTTGCTCTGCCACCGTAGGACTGATGGCTCGCGTCTGAACACCGAACAACTCCACCTTGCGCTTTAGATCATCTGCTGCGGCGAGAGCGAGCTTCTGCGTGCGATAAAATACCTGCTGTCTTTTGCCCGTCTCGGAGATCTTGGCAGGGATGTTAATGCGCCATCCGGAAGGGCTGTTTTTAGGCGTGAATCGGATCGGTTTGGCCATGGCTCAAACTTGCCTTATTCACCTTAAAAAGCAATAAAATGTGTGATTTGTCTAAAATGACTTAAAAAATACCCTTAATTATCAATGAGTTACATAAAGACTGTCTCATTTGTAATCAGCAGGTCGTCGGTTCGAGTCCGACAGCCGGCTCCAGCATCGCTGGGGCCATCAGGCTGGGAGGACGAGAACCGAAGGTTCGAAATCGGCGGGAGCTATAGCGACCAATTTTTTCTCGCGAGCAAAGCGAGCCATCATGGATTGGAGTGCCACGCAGTGGTGCTCAATCCGACAGCCGGCTCCAGCATCGCTGGAGCCATCAGGCTGGGAGGACGAGAACCGAAGGTTCGAAAGCAGTTAGTCGCGCGTCGCGACGATCATTAAAAGTGGCGCAGCCGCGCAATTGGCTTGGAGTGCCACGCAGTGGTGCTCAATCCGACAGCCGGCTCCAGCGCAGCTGGAGCCATACGGCTGGGAGGACGAGAACCGACCGTGGCGGCGGTTTTCAACCGCCATGCCTTACTCAAAAAATCACATCTAAGGTTTATGCTCGCGATGGTCACCGATCAAACGGTTTAGAGTTACGAGCAAACGGAATTTTTTGAGATCATCAGAAAAAAATGCGGGCATGGCGGTTGGAAACCGCCGCCACTGATGAAGCTCATCTCAATCGCTTGCCTCTGGATTCTTGAATCTTGAATCTTTCAATACGCCACTTGCTTGGTGATCTTCTCTTGTTGCTTTTGCTTTTCCGCGTAGCGGTCGAGGCGGTTGGAGAGGATGAAGAAGGTGGGGGCCCAGAGGCCGACGAAGATGCCGAAGAGTTCGCCGTGGGTGCGGAGTTCGAAGTTTTCGGCGCGTCCGCCTTGGATGAACCAGATGGCGATCGACGCGCCGATGGAGGCGAAGCCGAAGATGAAACAGAGTCCGCTGAGCCATTTGGTTCCTAACGCATTCATGGCGGCAAGGTCCGCCACGATGCGTGTTGGCACAAACGGAAGTCTTCACGCAATGGCGTGAGGTGCGGCGCGGATAACTTGAATCACGCGCGCTTCGCGAAACTCACATTTCCAGCAGCAGTCGGGCGGGGGACTCGAGGCTGTCCTTGATGCGAATGAGGAAGGTCACGGCTTCTTTGCCATCGACGAGGCGGTGGTCGTAGCTCAATGCGAGATACATCATCGGGCGGATGACGACCTGGTTGTTGATGGCAACCGGGCGTTGCTGGATCGTGTGCATGCCGAGGATGCCGGACTGCGGGGGATTGAGGATGGGCGTGCTGAGGAGAGAACCGTAGGTGCCGCCGTTGGAGATGGAGAAGACGCCGCCTTGGAGGTCCTCGATGGTGATCTTGCCATCGCGCGCCTTGGTGGCGTAGTCGAGGATGTCGCGTTCGATTTGCGCGAAGGATTTTTGGTCAGCATCACGGATCACTGGAACGACGAGTCCCTTTTCGGTACCGATTGCGACGCCGATGTCGTAGAAATGGTTTTCGATGATTTCGTTGCCTTCGATGCGGCCGTTGATCGAAGGCACATCCTTGAGCGCTTGCGCGATGGCTTTGACGAAGAACGACATGAAGCCAAGTTTCACGCCGTGTTTTTTCACGAACTGGTCTTGCAGCGATTTGCGCAGATCCATGATGGCCGACATGTCGACCTCATTGAAGGTTGTGAGGATCGCGGCAGTGTGTTGGGCGTTGACCAAATGCGTGGCGATCTTGCGACGCAGCATCGACATCTTGCGTCGGGTCGTGCGGCCATCGGTGACGGTGCTTGGGGTTTCGCGTGCGATGGGTGCAGCGGGCAGGGTGATGCTTGCTTTGGTCGGCGCAGCGGGAGCGATGGGTTTCGCGACTGCTGGAGCAGGCGCAGTTGCGACAGGCTTTTGAGCCGCAGGTGTCGTGCTTGGTGCGGCAGGCGAAGGAGTGACTGAGACCTGAGTGGTATCGACGGTGGCGATGAGCGTGCCAATGCCGACTTCCTCGCCTTCGGGGACGAGGATTTTCAAAGTGCCGGACGCCGGGGCTTCGAGTTCGTTTGAGACCTTGTCGGTTTCGAGCACCACGAGCACTTCGCCTTTGCTCACTGCGTCACCATCTTTTTTGCGCCATGAGGCGACATTCGCGGAGGTCACTGATTCGCCGGCGGCCGGAACGCGGATTTCGACATCGGCAGCCGAGGTGGAATTTGCAGGAGTTGCGACTGCCGTTGGTGCGGACGCTACGGGTGATGAAACTGCAGCGGGTGTGGGCGTGACAGGTGTGCTGGCGGACCCACCAATGCGTGCGATGAGCGCGCCGATTGGCACTTCTTCGCCTTCACCGACAAGAATTTCCAAAACTCCATCGGCAGCGGCCTCGAGTTCGTTCGAGACCTTGTCGGTTTCGAGTGTCACGAGTGTGTCACCCTTGTGAACGATGTCGCCGTTTGCCTTGTGCCAGCGGGCCACATTGGCGGAGGTGACGGATTCGCCGGAGGCGGGGACTTTGACATCGGTGCTCATGGAGATGGATGGAGTGAATGAGTGGAAAAATTTTAGACTGAGAAGGCCTGCTCGAGCATGGCCTTGTGTTCGCGATAGTGCATCGCCTTCGATCCGGCGGCAGGACTTGAGGCGGATTCGCGCCCGGCATAAATCAAATTGATGCCGAGTGTGTGTTCCATGCGCGGGCGGATGAAGAACCACGCGCCCATGTTCACCGGTTCCTCTTGGCACCAGATGAACTTCTCGGCGTTTTTGTACTGACCGGTCATCGCCTTGATCATGTCGCGATGGAACGGATAAAGTTGCTCGACGCGCAGGATCGCGGTGTCCTCGGCGCCGATTTCTTCGCGTCGAGCGGCGAGGTCGTAGAAAACTTTTCCAGTGCAAAAAATCACGCGCTTGATCGAACCCGGGTCCTTGACCGGTTTCGGATCGGGCAGGATTTCCTGGAAACAGGAACCTTCGAGGAAATCGCTTTCTGGAGAGACCGCTTCAGGTCGGCCGAGCAAACTCTTGGGGGTCATCAGGACCAGCGGCTTGCGGAAGTCGCGATGCTTCTGACGGCGCAGCGCGTGGAAGTATTGCGCGGGGGTGGTGAGGTTCCCGATGATCATGTTTTTCTCCGCGCAGAGTTGCAGGAAGCGTTCCAAGCGCGCGCTCGAGTGCTCGGGGCCCATGCCTTCATAGCCGTGGGGTAGTAGCATCACGAGGTCGGTCGGTGTTTGCCACTTCGATTCGGCGGAGGAAATGAATTGGTCGATGATCACCTGCGCACCGTTCGAGAAATCGCCGAACTGCGCTTCCCAGAGCGTGAGCATCCTCGGGTACGAAAGCGAATAGCCGTAGTCAAAACCGAGCACGGCAAACTCCGAGAGCAGCGAGTTGTGAACGCAGAACTTCCCTTGATCAGTCGCGAGATGCTCGAGCGGGATGTAGCGTTCGGAATTTTCGTAATCGTGCAGCACGACATGGCGCTGCGAGAAAGTGCCGCGGCCGCAGTCCTGACCCGACAAGCGTACGGGCTTGCCCTCCATGAGCAATGATCCGAAAGCCAGTGACTCGGCGAAGGCCCAATCGATGGGGCCGCCTTTTTCCAAGGCCTCGACGCGGCGTGGAATGAAGCGTTTTTCGAGGGTCGGGTTGAGATGAAATCCGCTTGGCACGCTGGTGATGACGCGGCCGATGTGA
>JBEEOX010000012.1:0-15671 GCA_041191425.1 Verrucomicrobiota bacterium
GCTCCTTGAAAATCAATGGAGCCGCTGGTCGGATTTGAACCGACGACCTGCTCATTACGAATGAGCTGCTCTACCCCTGAGCTACAGCGGCCTTGGGTGGGTGCGGAGCAAACCAAAGTCGGGCGATGGCCGCAAGTGGGAAATCGTTTTTATCGCGGGCTTGGCGTCGTGTCGCGGGCCTTGGGGGCCTGTTCGGGTTCGCTGGTTTCCGTCTCGGGCGGTGGGGAGAAGATCACGCTTTCCCAGGTGGGTTTCTTGAGCGGGCCGGATCCGCGGAATTGGAACATGCCGTAAAAAGGTTTGAGCGGCAGGGTGATGATGCCCAGCAGGCCGCGGGCGTTCATGCGCATGGTCATGTCGAAGGCTTGCGTGTCGAGGTTCACCGATCCATCGCCGGTGAAGGACAGCGATTTGGTGGAGGTCTTGAAATCGCGGGTGCTGAGAATGCCGTTGCGGATGGTGAAATTGCAGGAGGCATTGGCGGCGTGTTCGAATCCGGCATTGCGGTTGTTGAGCACGGTGCTGACGAGCGGGCTGAGCGGGCCAAACATCGGCACGGAGAACAGCTCGGTTTCTTCCATGGCGAGGAGGCCATCGCCGTTCATGGTGGCGACTTCGCGGTTGCTCATTTTGAAACCGATGCGTCCGTTGGTTTTGCCGCCGCCTTTCATGTTGAGGCCATAGGTGTCGGAAAGCCCGGGGATCGAGAGCGAGTTCCAGCTCATTTCGCCATCAAGTTTTCCATCGCCGAGGAAGTCGTAGCGCGCGTTGACCTGACCATCGAACGCGCCGGCCTTGAGTTTGTCGATGAGCACGCGGCGGTTGCGGATGCCGATGGTGGCGGAGGGTTTGGTTAGCGTGACCTCCTTGCCGAGGAAGATGTAGTTGGCGGCCGTGTCGGAATCGAATGCGATGTCGAGCGCGGTGCGTCCCTCGGGTGTGACATCGACCTTGCCTGAGCCACGGATGTTGGGCGGTTGGTGAAAGCGGTAGGCTTCGAGATCATCGGCGACCTTGGGCGCGAAGAGTCGCACGAGTGGAGCGGCCCAGAAGGGTCCGCGCACATTGACGACTTCGACCCATTTTTTCGCCCTGTCGTATCGGATGCGTTCGATTTCCGCCGTGCCCGTATTTTTTCCATCAAAGGCATCGCGTAGGGGATAATCGCGATAGTTGAAAACGACAGTGCCATTGCTGAAGTCGAGTGCATCGGGGCTCAGCCCAAGGTCGCAGGCCGCGCTGACGAGCGGTACTCCGCGGAAGTTCATGTTTTCGACCTTGGCCTTTCCTTCGTAGCGCCATGAGGGGTTTTCCTCCGCATTGCTGGTGCCCTCGAGCACCACATGACATTTTGCGTTCTCGCGCTCGGAAAAGTCATCAATGACCTTGGCCAGTGGCTTGCCGATGAAAAACGGACGAAAGACTTTGGCGGGCAAGGTCGATTCGATGGCGACGCGGCGCAGGGGTCCGTCGATGAGGAGCTTGCCCTTTGCTTCGCCATCGACGTTGACGATGTGAATGTCCTTGAGAAAAAACTTCGGACCTTGCTTGGCGAAGCTGCCGCTGAAGCGGTCGAAATAAGTGTCGCGAAATACGATCGATTCAAGGCTCGCATGACCCGTGGCTTCGATGTGCGGCGGGCCATCGGGCTGAAGCTGAAACTCACCATTCGCTTCAAGCTGTTGCGGTCCATCGACGCGGAGGTCATCGGGTGCATCGATATTCAGCCATGCCGAAACGAGTGGTGCGATTTCAACCGATGAAACCACATCGAAACGGCCCCGGCGTTTCACGATGTCGTAATCCGCGCGGACATCGAGCTCGCCCGCTTGATCGGTCGCCTTGATCGAGTGGATCGTGAGTAAGTTGTCGGCCAGCTCGGCTTCGGCTTTGAGCGTATTGAGTGTGTGTTGGTTTTTGCCAAAATTTTCCGCATCGAGTGCGAGCTTCGCGCGAAATGATTCGTGTCGGTTGGCATCGCCTTCGAGATAGATGCCAAGTCGCGGTGGTGAGCTTGGGTCGAACTGCCAGGTGTTGAGTTGCTTGATGATTTTGGCGATCAACTCGCGGCGTTGACCGAGTTGTTCTTCATTCGGGGGTTTTGAGGTGTCCTGGGAGTATCCGATGATAAGGGCATTGAGGCTGACCTCGATGCCGCTGATGTTTCCCTTCGTGTCGCGAATCTCGAGCCGGCGGGCACCGGGCATAAGGAGGGTGCCGCTGGCGTGGCGGATTTCGAGAAGCTCTGAGAATGGATCGTCGGGTCTTACGGCAAGGGTGAGTCCGGCGTCTTTGAGCTCAATTTTCGCTAGCTGCACGACGCCGCGGGCGAGTCGGGTTTTATCGAGGTCAATGATGACACGCTCGAGCTTGGCGATTTCCTTTTTTCGCGAAGCGTCTTCGTAAACTTTCACCTTCGAGGCGATGATGCCGCGAAAGGGATTGTAAGAAAGTGCGCCGATGGAAATGTGCGCGCCCTGTTTGGCGATTTCGCATTCGATGGTGTCGCGCCACGATTCGGGAAGTCCGCTGCGGTTGAGCCACCACAGTCCGATTGGCGCGGCGATCGCGATGAGGAGGATGGATAGGAATGCGAGAGTGCGCAGATTCCAAGTGAGGCGGAGGCGGTGCATGCGGTGCGCCCGTGAGCCTAGGATCGGCGGACTTCGATTGCAACTCAGCGGATCAAGCCTGCTTCGCGAAACGAGTAGTAGGGCATGCGACCGGGCGAGGCTTTGCCGATGATGACATGATCGATGAAGCGCACTTGCATGAGTTGGGCAGCCTCGATGATCCGGTGGGTTGCCTCTTCGTCGGCTCGACTGGGTGAGGGGTCGCCGGAGGGGTGATTGTGAATGAGGACGAATCCATAGGCGCCGCGGGTGATGACGGGGCGCAAAATTTCGCGCGGATGGGCGGCGGATTGATCGACAGTGCCGATGGAAACCACGGTCGTGCTCGAGTGACGCAGACGGGTGTCGAGGGTGACGACGATGACTTGTTCTTGGGGGAGATGCCGAAGCTGAGGACCGAAGATGTCGTGGATGACATCGGCGCTGTCGAGTGAGCGATCGTGGACTTGCTCGCGGGCGACGCGCGCGCCGAGTTCGAAAGCGGCGGCGAGCTTGGAGGCCTTGGCGAGGCCGAGCCCGTGTTCTTTGGCAAGCTCGCCAACAGGCAGACTTCCGAGCGCGCCGATGGAACCGTATTTGGCGATGAGCCTGCGGCCAATCTCGATGGCGCTGCGACCGCGTGTGCCGGTCGAAATGAAGAGCGCCATGAGCTCGGCATTGTCGAGCGCGCTGGGGCCGAGGTGGGCGAGCTTTTCGCGCGGCCGCTTGCCATGGGGCATGTCGTGAATGCGGCAAGTATGGGTTTCCTGCTCATCGTGTGTAACAAGCGCCGCGATTAATGCGTTCATTTGAACAATATATGAGAAACCCGGATTTAGGCAAATTGTAATGTCGGTAAATGGCATGGAATCGTGATATTGATCCGTTAGATTCGCTGTGTGCGCTTGACCTTGTTTTACGATGCCGATTGCGGGCTTTGTTCGGCCTTGGTCAAGAGGGTTGCGAGATCGTCTCGCGGGCGGGTGCATTGCCTGCCCTTGCTGGGCGAAGTGGCTCAAAAACAGGGTTTTTCTGCTGAAATTGCCAAGGATGGCGGATCGATGGTGGCTGTTAGAGAGGCTGACGGTGCGGTTTTGACCGAGAGCGAGGCCTGCCTTGAATTGTCCCGCGCGATGGGTGGGATTTGGAAGTGGGCCTTGATTTTGCGGATCATCCCCAAGAGTTGGCGCGATCGTGGCTATCGGATGGTGTCGCGTCATCGACGCATGCTTTGGCGTGGCAGTTCGAGTTGCGCGGTGGAAAATCAGGCGGAAAAGCTCACGCGGCCATGAGTTCGTGGGGCTTGCGAGTTCTGCCAACGGCGCAATCCTGCCTTGAAATGCCCTCATTGGCGTGCATTCTCACCGCCCGCCCATGGCCGGCCCTTCGTTCCAAGCACTTCCCGGATTTCGCGATTTCATTCCCCGTGAATGCGCGATCCGCAATTACTTGTTTGAGACCTGGCGCGGGGTTGCTCGGCGTTCGGGTTTTGTGGAGTACGAAACTCCGGTGCTCGAGGATACTTCGCTTTATTTGAAAAAATCCGGCGGCGAGCTGTCCTCGCAGTTGTTTCGCTTTGAGGATCAGGGCGGACGCGATGTGACGCTGCGTCCCGAAGTGACCGCCTCGCTGGCGAGGTTGGCGGCCGAGCATCAGCGGCATTTCTCCAAGCCGCTCAAGTGGTTCGAGATTGGTCAGTGCTTTCGTTACGAGAAACCGCAGAAGGGCAGGGGGCGCGAGTTTCATCAGTTCAATGTCGATATCCTCGGCGAAGCCGGACCCGAAGCAGATGCCGAACTGATCGCGCTGTCGATCGAGACGATGCTGGCCTTTGGCTTCAAGCAAGGTGACTTTGTCGTGCGCGTGTCGGACCGCAAGGCGTGGATGGATTTTGCAAAAGCCCATGGCATCGATGATGCCGCGCTGCCGGATTTTCTTGGGATCATCGACAAGCTCGAACGCGAAAAACCCGAGGTGCTTGAGCAAAAGCTGCGTGCGATGGGACTTAGCGTCGGGCAGGTGAAAGATTTCATCGGCAATCCCGCCAATGCGTCAGAGGCATTCAATGCGATTCGACAAGATCTTGAAGCGCGTGGGCTTGGCGAGTTCATCGAACTTGATCTCTCGATCGTGCGCGGGCTAGCTTATTACACCGGTGTTGTTTTTGAGGTTTTTGATTCGCAAAAGTCGATGCGCGCGGTCGCGGGTGGCGGTCGTTACGACACGCTTGTCTCGACCATTTCCAATGGTGCGGTCGATCTGCCTGCGACCGGTTTTGCGATGGGCGATTATGTGATTCGCAACCTCATCGAGGAGACTCCGCATGCCTTGATGCAAATGGAAGTTTGGCTGCAACGTCACGCGGCGGCATGCGACGTGTATCTCGTCGTCGCCGATGAAGCTCGTCGTGCGGATTCGCTTTCATTGCTCACACAATTTCGCCGTGCGGGCGTGTCTGCCGATTTGTCGATGACTCCAGCCAAGGTCGCCAAGCAATTCCAGAGCGCCGAGCGATCGGGCGCGCGTTTCGCGTTGGTGATCGGCGCTGAGTACCCGGAAATGAAACTCAAAGTGCTCTCAAGCCGCAGCGAGGAAAGTGTCCACGCCGACCAAGCGGTCGAGTGGATGATCAATCGCCTTCAGCAACCCGATGGCCCGCTGTTGGCCTGATCCATTTTCGAAATCAATCATTCACTTTTTCAATCCATGCGCACCCACCACTGCAACGAAATCCGCGAATCCCATATCGGTCAGACTGTCACGCTCATCGGATGGGTCAATTCAGCCCGTGACCACGGCGGTGTGATCTTCATCGATCTCCGTGACCGCGAGGGCCTGACCCAATGTGTGTTTCATCCGGATCAGAATCCCGAGTTGGCTGCCTTGTCGCACACCTTGCGTGATGAGGATGTGGTGCAGGTGACGGGCGTGGTTTCAAAACGACTTGAGGGTACGACGAATGACCGCATCGGCACGGGCTCGGTGGAGGTGGTGGCAAGCGCGCTGAACATCGTGAACAAAGCCGATGTGTTGCCCTTCCAGCTCGACAAGGAATTGTCGAACGAGGACATCCGCATGAAGTACCGCTATCTCGACCTGCGGCGTCCGCGGATGAGCAAAAACATCCGCCAGCGCAGCATCATCACCTCGGCGGCGCGTCGTTATCTCGATGAGAGTGGATTCTTTGAAATCGAAACTCCGATCCTTTCCAACCCAACCCCCGAAGGCGCTCGTGATTTCCTCGTTCCCTCGCGTCTGAATCCGGGTCGCTTCTACGCGCTGCCGCAAGCACCGCAGCAGTACAAGCAACTCATGATGGTTGCTGGTCTGGAGAAATACTATCAGATCGCCCGTTGTTTCCGCGATGAGGACCTGCGCGCGGATCGTCAGCCGGAGTTTACGCAGATCGATATCGAGGTGAGCTTCGTCGGTCAGGAAGACATCATTCGTTTGGTCGAAGGTTTGCTCGGCTCGATGTTCAAAGCCGGACTCGGTATCGACATTCCACAAAGTTTCCCGCGCATGACCTATGCCGATGCGATGGACATCTACGGCTCCGACAAGCCCGACACGCGCTATGACATGAAAATCACCGATCTCGGCGATGTGTTCGCGGCGACCGAGTTTAAGATTTTCCGCTCGACGCTCGATCAGGGTGGTGTGGTGCGTGCGATCAACGCCAAGGGATTCGCGGGCGTGACGACGGGTCAGATGAATCGCCTCAATGAAATTGCGATCCAAGCCGGGCTCCCGGTCAAGACACTGGCCTTCATCAAGTGCGAGGGTGGCGAGTATAAGAGCCCGCTGTGGAAGTTCTTCACCGATGCGGAGAAGGACGCTTTGGTTGCCAAGCTCGCGATCGAAGAGGGTGACATTGTGTTCTTTGTCGCGGGTTCGCGTGAAAGCGTGAGCACGATCCTTGGCCGCGTCCGCTGCGAGTGCGCCGAGATGCTCGAGCTGACGAAAAATTCCGATGCCTACAATTTCTTGTGGGTCGTTGATTTTCCGCTTCTTGCCTACGACGACGAAAGCGGTCACTGGGCAGCGGTGCACCATCCCTTCACGCGTCCGAATGCCGAGGATGTCGACAAACTCGCGGCGGGTGATTTCGCCAATGTCCGCGCGGTGGCTTACGATGTCGTGCTCAATGGTTATGAGCTCGGCGGTGGATCGATCCGAATCCACGAAAAAGATCTGCAGGCCAAGATGTTCGAAGTGCTCGGCGTCGGTCCTGAGGAACAGGAAGTGAAGTTTGGTCACATTCTCGATGCCTTCCGTTTCGGTGCTCCGCCACACGGCGGTCTTGCGCTCGGTCTCGACCGCATCGCGATGCTCATCGCCGGCGAGGACAGCATCCGCGAAGTGATCGCTTTCCCGAAAAACAACAAGGGCGCCGACCTCATGGCCCACAGCCCCTGCCAAATCGACTTCAAGCAATTGCGCGAAGTCTATGTGCAGTCGACCTGGAAAGATCCGAAGGCGGAAAAGCCGGTGGGGTGAGGGGAAAACTTTTTGCCAAATCGAAACGCTGAGGTGGAGAGAGCGCGGAGGGCTTCGCGGAGAGATTGGGATTCACTGAAGTTGAGTTTTGCGAATTAGGCTAATTGGCAAAATGTGGCGGCGGTTTTCAACCGCCACGCCCGTTAGATTTAAAAATAAAGGCTTGGCGGTTGAAAACCGCCGCCACGATTCGTGCTCCGCATCTCTGCGTTTCGCTGAAATGACCAAATCGAAACGCGGAGGCGGGGAGAACGCGGAGAGCATTGCGGAGGGTGTGTTTAGGGTTTTTCGGATTGATGCATCTAAATGGATTCGGTAGTCATTTTATCGATGAGTGATATTCAAGATGCCTTCAATCAAAACGATGGGATTTCCAATGCCATGGGGCACATGGCGGCGATCAGCCAGCGGAACCAGCAGATCGCCCAAGCACGGGAACAGGCCTCTGCCATTCGCGCTCAGACGGCAGCTCTTGAAAAAGCCAATCGCCTTGAGGCAGATCGTACGAAAATTGAAAGACAACGCCTCTTGATCGAGGAACAAAGACTCGAAGCGGAGGAGGCGGATCGTGAAATGCGCCGGCAGCAGGAAGAGCAGGTCAAGCACCTGCGGAACCTACTGGCCGACAGCTTTATGGCACTTGAACGACTCGAAAAAATTCGTCCCACGAACTGAAATCGAACTCAGAACACATTTTCCTAATGATCGACGATGCCTTTCTTCGCCAGGTCGCCGCACTCCAGGCGAACCTCAAAATGCTCGAATCTCAGTCGGATGCGCTGAGCGATCTGGCCGACATGAAAGAGCTGCGGCTATACAAGTCTCGCCTCAATGAATACATCGATGAGCATGCCAAGGCGGGTAATTTGCCACGCGATCCGTTTGAAGTGATTGCGCAGCGCCTTGAGCCGATATCAAAGTTTTTTACGGATGCTAAAAAGGAATGCAAGCGGTTGACGGAATGGAAAGCGGACTGGTTGAAATCAGTTCCGTGCGTTAGTCTTGCTGATTTGCAGGCGGCGAGGGCCGAGCTAGATGAGATTGTAGCCACGGTCCCATTGATTCAGGAGCGCCTCCGGAGTTATTTGTCCCGCCTTGATTGGGATAGTTCATCGGGATCGGTTGATCTTCATCCAGAATTGCTGGTCTGCGCTCAATGCATTGCCGGCGTCTCGATTCGTAAAAAGCCTCAAGACCGTATTGAATCGTATCAATTTGCTCACAATGAGGGGCTAATTGCTCAAAGAGTCGCGTCTCATATTGAAAGGATTCGCCTCAGGATAGATGAACTTGTCGTGCTTCATGAGACTCATACTTGGGCTCTTGTTGAATCCGAAAAGCATCTCCAAAATCACGACTTCAGAAAAGCTGAAAAGTTAATCGAGAGCTTTGGGCAATCCAGATTTTCAGACGTGAATTATGCACCCCTCGAATCGTCATTGAAAAAATTACAGGGGCAGATTGATGAATTTAAAAATCTTGAATCAACTATTGATGAGCAGCTGAAGCAAAGTCGATACAAAGAGATATCCGAAAAAATTGATCAGTTGAGTCTGCTCATCACAAGGCCAGATTCGGAATTCGGGATAGAGGCGGCTTCAAGTCTTGATCACATGAGGGCATCTTTGTTGAGCTATCAATCATTGCGTCGCAAAAAACAGATTATTGCGGGATCGGTGATTGCATTTATTATCATAGGAATCATTGTTTTTAGAGTTTATACCGATCGTAAGGAGGCACAGGCTTATGAAAATTTCAGAGGCATGGAAGCAGGTGAAGAAAAAGTGGTCGAGATCGTGCCTGGTCTGAGCATAGTTTTTTGTTGGTGTCCACCAGGTGACTTCATGATGGGAAGTCCATCATCAGATGTAGGACGAGCTGATGATGAGAATCAAGTTACGGTGTCTCATAGCAAGGGTTTTTGGATGGCTAAGACCGAGGTGACGCAGGCGCAGTGGCAGGCGGTAATGGATCATAATCCAAGTGCATTCATTGGCAATGAATTGCCTGTGGATAGTATAAACTGGAATGATGCTCAAAAATTTATTGAAAAGTTAAATGCCAAGATTGGCTCTAATGATGGTGGTAAATTAAGCTTGCCTACTGAGGCGCAATGGGAATATGCCGCTCGCGCTGGGGAACTGTGTTCACATCAAGGTGACTTATTAAGTAAATTGGCTTGGTATGATGAAAATAGCAGCCAGACCTCTCCAGTCGGAACTAAAAAACCGAATGCATGGGGTTTGCATGACATGCTGGGAAACGTTTTGGAATGGTGCTCCGATTGGTACAATCCTAATTTGTCTGCAGGAGTTGATCCCAAGGGAGCTTTATCTGGTACTTACCGTATTCTTCGCGGTGGTAGTTGGTCTCATAACGCTAACGCTAACAGAGTAACTTATCGAAGTAACAGCGGTATACCAACGGGCGCAAATAGTAAAATCGGTTTCCGTATAGCGCGGATTTTAGTCCTTTGATTTTTAAAAACCATGTCGACACCAAAGTACTCGCAACTGCATCGAAAATTGCTGTTCCACTGGACTGGGCCTCGTCCGGTTCGCTCAGTGAAGAGCCGTGAAGACCGGGTCAAGTATCTTGAGCTCTTGGCAAGCATGCTTGATGAAGGTCTGCGCTATTCTGTGCCAGACAGCAGGCATTCAGAATGGATTTTGAAGGATGAGATTAGGGCCACACATCCGATGCTCTGTTTTAGTGAGTGGGGAGTTTCAGAATCAAACGCTCATTCTGGCCGCTATGGTTACATGGGCTTGGGCTTCACCAGAAAGTTTGTGATGAACAAGGGAGGGCGGCCTGTTGTTTACATCCCAAACAACCAAACAGATCCTTTCAGACAAGCACTCGTGGAAGTGATCCAGGCGATACGCGAAGGCCGAAAAGAGAACGCTAAACTCTACCGCCATGCAGAGCTTTTAGCCAGTTACTTAAAGTCGTACAATTTCAACAGGACGACCGAAAAGAAGGCTTCGAAAGAAAAATCATCTAACAAAAGCGTCAGAAAAAAGCGGGCGAGATATCATGATGACCATCTACTTCGCCTCGATTTCGGTGGGTTATTTGCGAATTTAGAAGACCGTGAATGGCGCATTATTCCGAAGAGAATCGAAGATGAGCCTCAGCATTTGAAATTCAAATCGGGCGACCTGGCAATGGTTGTATTTCCTGATCATCAGACGCTTAGTCTCGCTATGCAGTGCGATGCGATCATGAAGCGCATAATTTTGCCAGGGCGACCGTCCGTGTGCATGGTATCTCGTGAAGTGATTCAAAGTGTCTGATCAAGTCCATGTTTCTATTTCGAATTGCACCATGAAAACCATCATACTTCGCACCGTCGCATTGGCTTTGTTACTGCTTTTACCTTGCTGTTCCAAAAAGCCAGTAGAAGTCACTGGTCAGATTTTTGTCATCACCCAAGGGCGTGAGAACATCAAGATGGGAGGAGTGAAGGTGTTGGCGATGTCGGATGAAGATTTTGTGAAGAAAGCCAAGGAGGTGGTGACATGGATGCAGCAAGAGGCAAAAGCTGAGGCGCAGCGCCGTGTGGATAGCGATCATATGACGGGATTCATCAATGAGGTTTTGGAATTGGAGAAAACCAGCTCATTGAAAATTCCCGAGTTGCCCAAAATCCGTGAGAGTCTTGTCAAAGAATCTGATGCGGTGTCGAAAATTCTCAATTCGGTTCTTGAGGGTGACTTAAAAGCGCGGGCGTTGCGTAAATTGTTGCGTGAAAATGAAAATTTAGAGTTCACCACGGATGCGGACGGTAAGTTCTTTGCGCCCATCATGGGGAAGGTATGGTTTTTCGCTGCAGCTAAACGGCAAGTGGGCGATGAAACTGAGGATTACCTATGGGTTAAAGGCTTTGACGCCCCGAAAGCAGTTTCAAGTGCAAACTTGGTTATTTCGAATGATGAGGACATTGACTCTGAAGATGAGCTCTATGCGATGCTCTCGTCTTCATGCAAATTGCCGGGGCGGCTTGAAGGTTTTAGGGAGGTAAAGGTATCGGAGAAAATGAAATCCCTTGTTACCCGTTTTCGCAAAGAGGTTGAAGAAGCTCAGTCCAAAGCGGAACGCGAGGCGGCGGAAGCTAAAGCCCGAGCTGAACGAGAGGCGGCGGAAGCATATGAAAAATTGCGGGCTAATCGTGCGCTTGAGGAAAAGAACACGGTCGCACCACTTGTGGTGGAAGGCACATTCAGCGGTATTGAATGGGGCGATTACGCACACTGGAATATCAAAACCAAGGATGGGGTGCAGCGCTCGTTCTTTGTGCTGGTGTCGGATGCGGATATCGAAAAAGTGTTGGAGAACCCCGAGCCGCATGTGGGAAAGGCCTGTCGTGTCACATGGAAAAAATCCATGGAGGAGATCCCTGAAGCTGGGGGCCAGATGGAGTTAGAACAAGTGTTGGCTGTGGAATGGTTGAAACTGCCCGGCAGTCGTTGACTCAAGGTTACGATTGAAGATAGTTCCTTACCTTTTTCACCTCTGATTGACAGATGGGACTTATTTCACAGAGGGGATGAGGGGAGTTCATCTCTTTATAATCAGTGTCATCAGTGACATCTGTAGTCCTACTGTGATGGATTTGGAGTTACCTGAAATCACACCCATCGCCTTGCTTCGTATTCCTACTTTCCCCATGAGGGAGATGTGCTATGACTTTTGAGTATGGCAGTGAATGAGGTTCTGAATCTTCCTGAGCATTTCACGATCGAGTCCGAGTTGCGTGAGCAACTGAGTGGCAGGCCGGGGCATCAGCGTTGTGTGGAGGGCAATGGCGAGTTGCTGTTGGTGGTGCACGAGGTGCCGAGGGCGGGGGTGCCGGAGCGGGATCCGCTGTATTTTTGGAAACGCATCGATGGCACTTGGATGCAGGCCTCGGGGGAGGGTTTGAGCGGTTTGGGTGAACTTCTTGAACGCTATGCCAAGACCATTGACGCGCATGAGGAGACGGTCGAGGAGGCGGACACGGCGAAGGAAATTTTTGGCATCCTGCGTCATTCGGGTCCGCTTGCGCGATCGAGCCGCAATCTCGTGGCCGCGTTGGAGCAGGTGCTGGCGATCGATGCGGATGATCGGGCGATCATCGGTTATCGCGATCGCGCGAAGGAAATCGAACGCGCGGCGGATCTGCTTAATTCGGATGGTTTGATGACTCTCGAGTTCTGGCGGGCGCAGAGATATGAGGAACAGGCTAAGTCGGCGCATCGATTGAATCGCATTGCGTTTCGGCTTAACTTGCTTGCTGGATTTTTCCTTCCGCTCGTCGCGCTGGGTGGCTTGTTCGGGATGAATGTCGATCTGCCCGCCTTTGTTCAGCCAATGTTCTGGGGGATTTTCTTTTTAGGTCTCTTCATCGGCGGCTTCCTGCTGTGGATGGTCGGCAGGCAGACCGGCAAGTCGTGGGAGGATGAAGAGGAAAAATAGTGAATCGCGCAGGGGCGCGGAGTCGCGGAGGTTGAAGAGTGGATTGACCACAGATTTCACTGATGAACTGATTAAAGAAGAGGTTTTTGGAGTATCGATTTCTCCCAAACCAAATCTGTAAATCAGTTTAATCAGTGGTTCATTTTTAGAATCACCCAAGTGACGGCACTTTCACGGCGGTATCGACATCGGCGCTGTAGTCGACGCCGTCGAGACCGAAGCCGAAGAGCTTGAGGAAGCTGGATTGGTAGCCGTCGAAGTCGGCGATTTCGCGGAGGTTGTCGGTGTTCACTTCGGTCCATCGTTGATCGACGAGTTGTTGCACGGCGGGGGCCATTTCCCAATCGTCGATGCGAATGCGGCCGGCTTCGTCGGGTTGTGGGTTTCCGTTATACAAACGATCGCGGAACAAGCGGTCCATTTGCTCGATGCAATCTTCGTGAGTGCCCTCGGCCTTCATGACCTTGTAGAGCAGCGAAATGTAAAGAGGCACAACCGGAATGGCTGAGCTGGCTTGCGTGACGAGTGCCTTGTTCACCGAGACCCATGCTTTCCCATCGAGTGATTTGAGTTTGGCGTCGAGTTCGCGTTGCACGCGCTCGAGGTCTTCCTTCGCGCGGCCGATCGTGCCGTTCTTGTAAATCGGCCAGGTGATTTCGGGTCCGATGTACGAATAGGCGACTGTTTGCACGCCCTTGGCGAGGAGGCCTTCGGCGAGCAGCGCGTCGATCCACATTTGCCAATCTTCGCCACCCATCACGGCGACAGTTTGCGCGATATCATCGCCTTCTGCGGGTTGAAGCGTGATTTCATCCACGACGCCGGTGCTCGTGTTGAGGTTGCGGTTGGTGTAGCTCTGGCCGATCGGCTTGAGCACGGATTTGTAGACTTCGCCGGATTTCGGATCGGTGCGGCGTGGGGAGGCGAGGCTGTAGATCACGCAGTCGATTTGGCCGAGGTCGCTTTTGATCGCGGCGATGACTTCGGCCTTCATTGCATCCGAGAATGCGTCGCCATTGAAAGAGCGGGCGTAGAGTCCTGCGGCGCGGGCTTCATTTTCAAATGCGGCCGAGTTGTACCATCCGGCCGTGCCGCACTTGTCGATCTCGCCGGGTTTTTCGAAAAAGACACCAATCGTCGAAGCGCCCGAGCCGAAGGCGGCGGCGATGCGCGAGGAAAGGCCGTAGCCGGTTGAGGAGCCGATCACCAAAACTTTTTTGGGTCCGTTGGCAATGAGTCCGCGGTTTTTCACCACGGCGATTTGCTCGGAAATGTGCTTGGCGCAGCCGACCGGGTGAGCGGTGGTGCAGATGAATCCACGGACTTTGGGTGTGACGACCATACAGACGCGAAATTATCCGTCAGAAAGCTCATGGCAATCATGATTTGGCGGCGATTCCCATGCCCAACGCGTGCTTGCCGCTGATTGCCCAAGAGTTTAACCATGCGCATGCCCTTGCTGCTCGGAGTGAATATCGACCATGTCGCCACGCTGCGTCAGGCGCGCTATGCGGGAAGCGAGTGGTCGCACAACGCCGAGCCGAGTCCGCTCGAGGCGGCGCATGATGCGCTGGCGGGTGGGGCTGATTCCATTACGGTGCATGTGCGCGGGGATCGCCGTCACATGCAGGAAGCTGATGTCGTGCGGATTCGTGCGGAAGTGCCCTTGCCATTGAATTTTGAAATGGGCGTGACCGATGAGATGCTCGCGATGGCGGGTAAGATCAAGCCCGACTTCGCCTGTCTGGTGCCCGAGACGCGGCAGGAAATTACCACCGAGGGTGGGCTTGATGTTGCAGCGGGATTTTCCAAGATCAGTGATGCGGTAAAAATGCTCCAAGGACTTGGCATCGTGGTGAGTCTTTTCATCGATCCCGATGAGGCGCAAGTCGAGGCTGCGGCGCGTAGTGGTGCGGAAATGATCGAACTGCACACTGGTTGTTTTGCGAATGCAGAGGGTGATGCAGTCGAGCGCGAGTTGGATCGTCTGCGTCAAGCTGCGGTGCTTGCACATGGACTGGGCCTGCGAGTGAACGCCGGTCATGGCATCAACTATCAAAACATTGCACTGCTCATGAGCGTGCCGCATTTGGCAGAGCTCAACATCGGTCATTCCATCATCGCGCGCTCGTTGAAGGTGGGTCTCACCAAGGCAGTGGCCGACATGAAAAAATTGATGGAGTCGTACAAGGCATGAGAGTCGCGGGCATTGGCATCGATATTGTGGAAATCTCACGGATCGCTGAGAGCATTGAGCGTCATGGTGAGGCTTTTTTGTCGCGCTTGTTCACCGCGACTGAGCGGAATTATTGCGAGTCTCGCAGCATGCCGGCGATGCACTACGCAGCTCGTTTCGCGGCGAAAGAAGCGGTGGCCAAGGCCTTTGGCACGGGCATTGGTGAGCGTGCGGCCTTTTTGGATTTGGAAATCATCAACAACGCCGCTGGTGCTCCGCAGGTGGTCTTGGGCGGCTCCGCCAAAAAGCATGCTGACGATTGCGGGATCACCGAGATTCAGGTAAGTCTCACTCACTCGCGCGAGTACGCTGCTGCCAATGCGGTGGTGATCGCCGGTTGATCGAATCCATTCATCAGAGCCAACCATCCGATGCAACGCCCACGCCGCAACCGCCGCACTGCCGCAATCCGATCGATGGTGCGTGAAACATCGCTCGAGGTATCGAATCTCGTTCTACCTTTGTTCTTTCACGAAGATGCCGAGGATGTCGCAATCGAGTCGATGCCGGGTGTGACGCGTTGGTCATTGGTCAGCCTCGTGCGTGAAGCAGGCGAGGCGCATGCGCTTGGCATTCCGGCGGTGGTGTTGTTTCCAAAAATCAACGAATCACTCAAATCATCCGACGCGCGCGAGGCTCACCGCGATCACGGACTCGTTCCCAAAGCGATCCGCGCCATCAAGGCGGCGCATCCGAGTTTGTGCGTGATCACCGATGTTGCGCTCGATCCCTACAACAGCGACGGACACGATGGCATCGTGAAGAAAAATGCCGATGGATCGCTGGTCATCCTGAACGATGAAACCGTCGAGGTGCTGTGTCGTCAGGCCCTCTGTCACGCACGCGCTGATGCTGACATCGTCGCG
>JBEEOX010000013.1:0-15189 GCA_041191425.1 Verrucomicrobiota bacterium
GAAAGGCGCGCTGACAAACCCGTTCAATTTTCATGACCGCATCAACACCCACCGGATCAGGTCAATCGCCACGCCTTGCCGTGACCACCCTTGCGGCGCTCGGCGTCGTCTATGGTGACATCGGAACGAGTCCGCTCTACGCCTTTCGTGAATGCTTTCATGGCATGCAGGATGTGGCGGTCGACCCTCGCAGCCTGACGGGTGCCGCGTCGCTGATTGTTTGGTCGCTGCTTTTGATCGTGACGGTCAAATATCTGTTTTTCGTGCTTAAATTGGACAACCGCGGGGAGGGCGGAATTTTGGCGCTGTCGGCATTGATTCGTGGCGCCGTGAAAAGTTTGGGCGGCAAAGATCCACGCAAGGTGATGTTGCTTGGCTTGGCCGGCGCGGCATTGATTTATGCCGACGGCATGCTGACGCCTGCGATCTCGGTACTCAGTGCGGTTGAAGGCCTGGCGGTGAGCGCACCAATGCTTTCGCATTGGTCGGTGCCCTTGGCGGTACTGATTCTTGGCGGCTTGTTTGCGATCCAGCAATTCGGCACGGGTCACGTGGGCAAGCTCTTTGGGCCCGTGGTGGTGACATGGTTTTTGACGCTTGGCGTGCTGGGTGCGTCAGCTGTGGTGAAAAACCCAGAAGTGCTAGTGGCTCTTAGCCCCTACGAAGGCATTCGCTTTTTGTGTCAGGAGTGGAAACATGCGATGCCCCTGCTCGCTGCGGTTTTTCTTGCCGTGACCGGCGGTGAGGCGCTCTACGCCGACCTTGGGCACTTTGGCACGAAGCCGATCCGCGTCGGATGGTTCACATTGGTGCTACCAGCTCTCGCGCTCAATTACCTTGGTCAGGCCGCCTTGCTTTCCGCCGATCCCTCAGCAATCAAAAATCCCTTCTTCTTGCTGGCTCCCGAGTCGATGCGATTTCCCCTCACCCTGCTCGCGACGGCGGCGGCGATTGTGGCGAGTCAGGCGCTGATCTCCGGCGCGTTTTCGCTGACCACTCAAGCGATCCAGTTGGGATGCTTGCCGCGCTTTCGCGTGCGCTACACTTCCGAGCATTCGATTGGCCAAGTCTATGTGCCCGCAGTGAACCGCTTGCTGGCGGCGGCGTGCATTTTGTTGGTCGTCGAGTTTCAAACCTCCTCCGCGCTGGCGGGTGCCTACGGCATTGCGATTGCGCTGACGATGGCAATCACCTCAATGCTGTTTTATTCCGCCGCGCGCACCGAGTGGCAATGGTCGGCACTTAAGGCAGGCATATTGACCGGCATTTTCCTTCTGGTCGACGCGGCCTTCCTCATGGCCAACACGCTCAAAATTGTCCACGGCGGTTGGGTGCCCTTGGTCGTCGGCGGCGGCATCATGGCCTTGATGACCATCTGGATGTGGGGTCGCGCCCGGCTTTACGCGCGCATTTCCCGCGAGGCCTTGCCGGTTGAGAATTTGTTGCAGGATTTGGAAAAGGGCAGCATTCACCGCGTCTCAGGCACGGCGATTTACATGAGCGGCAAAGGCGCGCAAATACCCAACGCGCTGTTGCACAACCTCAAGCACAATCAGGTGCTGCACGAGCGCGTCATTCTGCTGCATGTGATGACGCTCGATCAACCGCGCGCGTGTCGCGAAGAAATGCTCGAGCATCAGGAACTCGGCGAAGGCTTGCACCGCGTGATTCTCAAATTCGGTTTTGCCGAAACACCGGATGTGCCGAAGGCGCTCAAGGACCTGCTACCCGAGCATGTGCGTTTCCAACCCGGCAAGGCGACTTACTTCCTCGGCAGCGAGGGATATGGCGTCAGCAAGAACGCAACCTTCATCGATCGCGTGCGACTTTCGCTGTTTGCGATCATGGCGCGCAACGCATCGCCAGCCACCGCGTACTTTCAACTTCCGCCCGGTCGTGTCGTCGAACTTGGCGCGCAGATCACGCTGTGAAGTTGGCGCTGAAGCGGCGCGTGCAGTAATGCATCAACCGAAGCGGCCGCTGATGTAATCCTCAGTGCGCTTGACCGACGGGTTGGTGAACATCTTGGTCGTTTCACCAAACTCAATCATTTCACCCATGTAGAAAAATGCCGTCTTGTCGGAAACGCGCGAGGCCTGATGCATGTTGTGGGTCACCACCACAAAAGTGTAATCCTTCTTGAGGCTCCAAATCAGTTCTTCGACCTTGGCAGTAGCGATCGGGTCGAGCGCGCTGCAAGGCTCGTCCATAAGAACGACAAGCGGCTTCACCGCAATCGTGCGGGCGATGCAGAGACGTTGTTGCTGACCGCCAGAAAGTCCGAGCGCGGATTCGTCGAGGCGGTCCTTTACCTCGTCCCATAATGCTGCGGCGCGAAGGCTTTCTTCGACCGATTGCTCAATGACCGCCTTGTTGCGGATGCCGCGCATGCGCAGGCCGAAGGCGACATTTTCAAAAATGCTGCGCGGAAACGGGTTGGATTTTTGGAACACCATGCCGACATCGCGGCGGAGTTTCACCACATCGACCGTTGGGTCGTGGATATCGATATCGTCGACGAAAATTTTCCCTTCAGTGACGCGTGCGCCGACAATTTCGTCGTTCATGCGGTTGATGCAACGCAGTAAGGTCGACTTGCCGCAGCCCGAGGGACCGATGAAGGCGGTGACTGCATTGCGGTCGAGATCGAGCGAGATGTTTTTGAGTGCTTGCGAAGAACCATAGCTGAAGCTGAGGTTTTGAATCTGCACGGCGCACGAACCTTCCGCCTGCGCTGTGCTGGCGGTGGATTTCTCTGCGGATTCTTGCATGGGATTGATGGTCGCGTTCATCCGAAGCTGCCAGTGATGTAGGCCTCGGTTTGTGGGTCCGAGGGGTTTTCAAAAATTTTCATCGTTGGGCCGACCTCAACAAGTCTGCCGAGGTACATGAATGCCGTTTGATCCGAACACCGCGCGGCCTGCGCCATGTTGTGGGTGACGATGACGATGGTGAACTTTTTCTTTAGCTCCGAGATCAACTCTTCGATGCGCAGCGTGGCGAGCGGATCGAGCGCGGCGCAGGGTTCGTCCATGAGCAGGATCTCGGGCTCGGTGGCAATTGCGCGCGCGATGCAGAGACGCTGTTGCTGTCCGCCTGAAAGCCCGAACGCCGATGTGTGAAGGCGATCGCCGACCTCTTCCCAAAGCGCGGCATTGCGCAGGGCTTTTTCCACCGCGTCATCGAGATCGGAACGATTTTTCATGCCGGCGATCCGCAGCCCATAAGCGACATTTTCGTAAATCGATTTGGCGAAGGGATTGTACTTTTGGAACACCATGCCAACGCGGCGGCGGAGTTCCTGGATGTTGATGTCCTCGCGGTAGATGTCGATGCCGTGAACCTTGATCGTGCCGGCGGTGACATTCGCGGTGGCGATGCGATCGTTGATGCGGTTGATGCAGCGGATGAGGGTCGACTTGCCGCAGCCCGAGGGCCCGATGAACGCGGTGACCTTGCGCGCGGGCATGTCGAGACTGACATCGTGCAGCGCCGGCTTGGTGCCGTAAGCGAAGGACAGGTTCTGGATTTGGACGGCGGGCGACATGGTTGATCGGGCAAACGCGGCGAGTGAGTTTACCATTTGAGTTTCTTGCGCATTTTTGCGCGCAGCACCATCGAGCCGAAGGAGAGGATGGCGACGAGGATCAGGAAAACGAGCACGGATCCGAATTGCGCGCGCTGTGTGTATTCCGAACTCGGGATGCGGGCGGCGAGCGTGTAAATGTGGTAGGGCAGAGCCTGAACTTGTGACGAGAGAACACCGAAGGGATTGGCAAGGCCTTCCCATGGCAGATCATCCTTCGCCGCGACGGCGGCGGTGAACATGATCGGCGCCGTTTCGCCCGCGACGCGCGTGATGGCCAACAGCGAAGAGGTCAGAATGCCGGGCAACGAGTAAGGCAATACACATTTGCGGATCGTCTGCCAGCGGGTGCCGCCCATCGCGAGCGAGGCATCGCGAAATCCTTGCGGCACGGCGCGCAGCGATTCCTCCGATGCGGTAATAACCACTGGCAGAATCATGCAAGCGAGCGTTGCGCAGCCAGCCATGAGCGAAGAATTCCACCCTTGAAAACTGAGCGACCATCCGTCGATGAACAGCGGCAGTACAAACAACGAGCGATCGGCAGGCGAGCCGGTGATGACCGGCGCGGCGAGAACGAACACGGAAAATCCGAAGAGGCCAAAGACGATCGATGGAATGCCTGCGAGGTTGAGAATCGCAAGTCGCACGGCATGGATGAACGGGCTTTGTTTCGCGTACTCGGCGAGATAGATCGCGGCGCAAACGCCAAAGAACAATGCGAGGATGATCGATCCGCAGGTCAGCAGCGCGGTGCCGACAATCGGGCCCGCAATGCCGCCGCCCGAGTACGAGAAGGTTTGCTCGTTGTAAATTTGCTGATCGGGATGGGCCTTGATGTAATCGTTGTATTTCGATGCCGGCAGTTGATGGCGCACGCCCTGCGCGTCGTCGAAAACATGCAGCGTTTCATTCTTCGCGGTGAGGAACTCGATGTCGACGAAGGGAAACTTGGTAGTGAAGATCGCAGGTGCGCCATCGACGATGATTTTTCCAAAGAGAAGCACTGCGATCAGCACCATCAGATAAGTGATGCCGCCGAGCAGGCCGCGGACGAACATGTCCTTGAAATAGCCTTTGGGTAGGCCTTGGCGGATGAGATTTTCCGGATTGAACATGGCTTATTTTTTCGTCCGGGTGAGGAAATGGTGGGCGGTGGCGTTGATGCCGAGCACGACGATGAAGAGCGTGATGCCGATCACGAACAACGCGCGATAGTGAACGCTGCCGAGTGGCACTTCGCCAAGCTCTTGAGCGATGATGCCGGTGAGCGTGTGCGAGGGTTGGAAAAACGCGCCGAGGCCTTCGCTGAAGTCGGGAATCTTAATGCGGTTTCCTGCAACCAGCAACACGACCATCGTTTCGCCGATCACGCGACCGAGGCCGAGCAGCACCGCAGCGAGAATGCCGGAGAATGCGGCGGGAACCATCACGCGAAAGGCCGTCTGAAGACGTGAGGCACCAAGCGCTTCGGAAGCTTCGGCATAGGCCGAAGGGACATTGTTGAGCGCGTCCTCAGCGAGCGAGAAAATTGTCGGCACACTCATCAGCGCGAGCAGGCAGCCGGCGGTAAAAATGTTGAGACGCTCGTCGATTGGGAAACCAGGCACCCAGCTGAGCGAATCGAAAGTGGAAATTTCCCGCAGCACCGTGCCGAGAACCATGATGCCAAGGAAGCCGAGAACCACCGAGGGAATCGCTTGGATGAATTCGATGACGGGCTTGACCAAGGCCTGCTCGCGCGAGCTGGCGAATTGGTTGACATAGATCGCCGAGCCAATGCCGACCGGAATCGCGATCGTGAGAGCAACGATGGCAATCATCAACGAGCCAACCGCGAGCGGGATGATGCCATAAAAGTCCTGCCATTCGCCGCCGGTGACCCATGACTTGCCGGTGAGGAAGGAAATGAACGCGGCGGAGAGCGGAACGGGATCGGTGTGCGTCCACCCATTGATCTTTGCGGGTGTGGCCTTGAGGTCGGAGATCAGGATCGGCCACGCGGCTTTTGCGGCGTTGAGGTAACGCAAGGCGTTGGCTTGTTTGAGCGCGCCGGGAAGACTGGGCAAGACGCTTTGAACGGAATCCGCCAACTGCTCGTGGACTTTGACGCAGTCGGGCTTTCTCTCCATGAGCATCGACATCGGGCTTTCAACATCGGGCTTCTCGGCAAGCGCGGCCTTGGCATCGGCAATCAGCTTTTCGCGTTCAATTGGGTCCTTGGCATTGGCGGCAGCGGCGAGAAGGGTTTTGCGATCCTTTTCCAAAATGTCGGCGGTTTGGATCGCCTCTTTGGTGGCGGTGACCGACTCGGTCATTTCCATTACAAGCGAGCCAAGATCCATGCCGGCGGACTCGAAGTTGTCGATCGTGTCACGGAAATTTTGCAAGGGCTCGGCATGCGATTGGCGGGCAGCCGCATAGGCGGCATTGAGCTGGGCGACGAGTGGCGGCTCATCGGTCGCTTCGGCTTCGCGATCGCGCAGCGAGTTGATCAGCTCTTGGCGCTCGGCCTCGCTGAGATGAGGAGTAGCGGGAAGCTTGACGAGAGCCTTCGCGCGCTGGGCTTCGTAGTTGGCGCGAAGAACGGCGACGATGCCCGCGTCGCCACCCGTTGCAGCGGCGGGGTTGTTGAGGATCAAATCGCGCGTCGGGCCGACCTGGTCGCTGAAGCTGTTGTAGAGCGCGGAGGCTTCCTGCGAGCGGCGCAATTCATGCAGGCACTTGCCGTTGATCTCGGCCTGATAGGCGCGGTTGAGCAAACTGGTGACCTGCTCGTGGGCGGTCAGGTTTTTGCGCGAGATGTCGACGAACTCGAGCCCTGCGATGCGATAGACCTCCAGCTCACGCCGGTAGCCAGGAAAGAAACCCAATCCCTCGCGCAGAAGGAAAACGATGATCAGCAGAAGGATGAAAATCGTGAGTCCGGCATTCGATGCGAAGAAGAACCGAATCGCTCGTTCGAAGGAAAAACCTCTTCGTTGGAAACGATGACCGCTGGACTCGGATGGGGGATGGGGCGAAACCATGCAGGGCTGGCGAAGTGGAGCGCGGATGGGGGCTTTGGGCAAGCAAATGAAACGGGCATCGCTGGATCCGCAACGACGCCCGTTAGTTAGCAACCGACAACAAAAATCTTTGACTCAGAATCAGTTAGGAATGAAGCCGACCTTCTCGACAATGCTCTGTCCGGTCGGGGACTTGATGAAGTCGAGGAATGCCTGAGCTTCGGCCGTTGGCTTGTCCGGTGCGTACAGGTAGCAGAGGCGGGCATAGACATATTTCTTGGCGTTGGCAGCGACGGGTTCGACACCATCGATGGTGACAGCCTTGGTGCCAGGGGTCTTGGAATAAGCAAGACCGACATAACCGATGCCGTTTTTGTTTTTTGCCACTTCCTGCGCGATCTGCTCGTTGCCCGCCATCTTGAGCGAGGTCGACGGGTAGTCGCGTCCGCCCATGGCGAGTTTTTGCCAATCCTTGTAGGTGCCCGACGAGGTGTTGCGGGTGTAGATCGAGATCGGGCCCGGGGCGCCGCCGATTTCCGACCAGTCCTTGATCTGACCGGTGAAGATCTTGGCGACCTGCGCCTTGGTCAGGTTCGAGACGGGCGAGTTCTTGTTCACGATGACCGCGATCATGTCGTGGCAAATCGCATGTTCCTTGATGTACACGCCCTTGGTGCGGCAAGTGGTGCGCTCATCGTCCTTGACCTTGCGCGACGACATGCCGATCTGGGCCGTGCCGTTGGCGAGGGCAGGGAAAGCGGTGGTCGATCCTTCTGCGGCGATTTCGAACTTCACACCCTTGTTGCCTGCGGCCTTGAAGGCTTCGGCAAGTTGCGGGACGAGTTTGGCGCCGAGGGTATCACTACCCTTGATGCTCAACGTTTGGGCTCCGGCCATGGAAACCAAGGCGGCGGAAGCGATCAGTGTGTGTATGGCTTTCATTGTATTGTGTGTTGGGAGATTTTTTGGATTAGAACGAGAAGCGAAGACCGCTCATGAGGGTATAGCCATCGTAGTTGCCACCACCCATGTCGGAGTACTCGATGCCGTTCATGAGCTTCAGCTTGTGGCCGTGAATGTAATAGTTGAGGCCGAGGTAGGTCGATACATAGGTGTTGCCTTTTTCGTCATCGCCCGCTGCAAGGCGCTCGTAACGGGATGGCACGCGAAGGTCATCACCATCCTCACATGCGGCCACTTGAAGGCGGCCAACGAGTTGAAGACCGTCCGCAATGAAGTAAGACGGAATGATGGTGATACCGAAGACATCGGATTGGTCGACATCAGTAGCGGTGCCATTTTTTTCCACATTGCCATCAAATCCAAATCCGTAGAGCAACTCGGTGGTTAAACCGTAGCGACCATGGTTGATGTCGTTGGTGATTGCGATGGAGTCAGTAAAGGAAGGCGATTCGCTTGGATTGTAGTTGTCTTCGGAAAGCGCGTCATACCCAGGTTCCGTGTTGTGCATGTAGTGGATCGACGCGATGGCTGAGTCGAGGCCTGACTGCGATGAGTAATCGTAGCCAACCTTGCCGAGCACAATGGCGCCTTGATCGAATTCGGAAAACTCACGCACGCGGTCGCTGCCGTACACGCCAAGTTCATAGAGCCAGTGATCCTGAATGCCCTTGCCGTTGGTCCAGACACCGGTGAGTTCGCCCGGGAACAAGGTGTTGGCGAGCAAGCTTCGCTCGATGGTAAGAATATCGTTCGAGGAAATTTCCTGCTCGCGAGAGAAGCGGGTCTTGGTCTTACCGGCGGACACATTGAAGGTGTCGGCTGGCGAGTAAGTCACAAAGAGTTCGTAGAGATCCTTGTAGTAGTTTTTGTCCGAGCTATCAGCGCCGTCCTTGCCGTCGACGTCCACATTGATGAGACCGTTGAACTTCCAATTTTGAAACCACTTCGACTTGAAGCCGATGCGGGCGCGACGCGCTTCGATGTCATTGCCCCAAACGCTCTCGTCATTGCCAGCATCTTTGTAGTCTGAGGTGTTGAAGCTGTCGCCGCCGGCTTCGCCGTAAATGGTCTGCATCTGCAGGCGTCCTTGGAGCGAAAACTCCTGAAGGATCGGATTGTTGTCGTCCTTATAGAGATTGAAGGCCGACCAGGCTTGGTCCATCGGAGTTTCGCCGACGAGTCTGCCAACCAGCAGGCCGGTGGCGCTGTCGCTTGCTTGCGCCGATGCTCCACAGAGCAGAGCGGAGGCGATCAGGGTATTTTGAAGTTTCTTCATGGCTGTGTTTATTTGGTTATGGTTTGGCAGCCGCTTGTGGCTTACGACTTGGCTCCATATGGGGCGAAGTCGATTTGAGTGACGAATCCGTCACAACTGACCAGTGCGGCTGCACGGATGAGTGGTTAATAGCTGAGGTAAGGGGGCCAGAAGGAATGCTTTGTGACAAAATTGTCACAAAGGGATCCGATGAATGTGACAAAAAACGCGCACAGCCGTCACAATTCGGCCTTGATTTGCCGGAATTCTAACCAATTGTGTCGTTCTTGCCACATTGGATGAATGGCATGCTCAGGAACCGCATGCCATATTTGCCCAAGAAATGGATACCCATACACGCATTCTCATCATGCAAAATCCCCACATCCTCCACGACTTCGATCAGGCGATCACATCCTTGCGTGCTGAAGTGATCTCGATGGCCGGCAAGGCCCGTCACAACCTTGAGCGAGCAATTCGCGCCTTGCTGCAACGCAATAACGAGCTGGCGAATGCGGTGATCGCCGACGACGACGAGATCGATGAACACGAGCGCCACATCGACAAACTCGGCATGGAGATGCTGGTGCGCTTCCATCCGATGGCGAGCGACCTGCGCTTGGTTCTTTCCTCGATGAAAATCTCGATGAACCTCGAGCGCATTTCGGATCATGCGACCAACATCGCAAAGCGCGCGAAAAAAATCAGCTCAGCCCAGGAGCTTCAGGAATCAAACCTCATCGAGCCGATCTACACCATGGCCGATCAATTGCTGCGCGATGCGATCGCTTCCTATTCGGAGCGTGATGCAGAGCTTGGCGCTTCGTTGCACGCACGCGACAAGGAACTCGACCGAGTCTACAAGGAAGCCTCAGCGACGCTGACCTCACGCATTGAGCAATCGGCGGGACGCAGCGAGGATTATCTGCACCTGATTCTCGTTCTTCGCTCGCTCGAGCGCATCGGCGATCTCGCAGTCAATGTCGGCGAAGACGCGGTGTTTCTCGGCACGGCACGTGATGTGCGGCATGAGTCCGACCGCAGTTTGGGCTGAAGTCTCGACTGATCAACGACCCGCTCAATTTGCGATCCGAAGTAGGTTGCACCTAGCACTCTTCAGCGTGCCTGTGGGCTGACATGTTTATTTTGAGAGTAGTGATTTGATTTTTTCCTACGGTTAACACGAAGGAGTTCTGATTTCTTTGATGATCAAAGCTCTTTGGTATTCATGCACACGGTCATATTCTTGGTGATCTGCGTAAGCGCACCTGTTTGATTTTCCTTATTGATATCGAATCTCAAATTCCGATGAGTTTTTTCTCTTTTGGAAGAATTGCGTGTGTGTTTATTATCAATTCTTTGGCGCTTGTTATATAATCAAAAGCTACAGATGCGAAATATCGCTTTTTTGACTTCGAAAAATACAATGAAGAATACATTCCGTTTAATCTCCCGTCGTTTATTCAATTCTTTTTTCCATGCTATCTGCCTGCTGCCATTGTTTGGCGATCAAGTTGCAGCCAGCATCGCTTACGGCAGCATCAACAATTTCGACTGCGTGAATGATACGGGAAAGGAATGTCACGGGTTTGAAATCGAAATCGAGGACTGCCACAGCACGGACATCAGCTACACCTACGATTACAACCACTACGGCACGCCCAAAATCACTGAGGATAATTCCGTGTCCGCACATCCGAAGTGCATCATCCGCTGGGAGAGCAAGAAAAACGCAGATGGATCGTGGGCTTCGTACACGGCAATTCCCTCGGGGCCCATCGCGGCGACCAATGGCCATCAGTTCACCAACCCAAATGTCAATTTTGGCGGCGAGCACTTTGGTGTCGGCTACTTCAAGGCTGTTGGTGCAATCCGCTATCAATGGCTCGTCGACGACGGATTCGGCAACCTCGTGCATGGCGGTGCCGTGCAGGTCTCCACGCCGAGCTTTACATATTTTCCACCAGCAGTTGCCCAACCTGCCCAGGTGCAGGCAGTGATCGAGCCACCACCTGAACCACCCGAAGTTCCAAGCCATGAATTCGGACCAGCCGTGTGGGTGAAGGAAATCCGCACCACCAGTCATAACAACAACAAGGTCGAGTTGCGTGACCTCGTGTCCGATGACCCCGATGAGGAAAATGATGTCAATTGGCGCAATGGCGAGCCCGACGAAGTCGAGACTGAGTGGCAAATCCTCCAGAAAGAACTCACCAAGCCCGATGGCGGCAACAACGGTCAGCTCGTAGCCGCGCCGGAAGATCTCGACAATGGTGACGAGGTCGTCACTCGCCGCTATGAGTTTTACGAGTACCTCGGTCCGATCGATGAAGAGACCGGTGAAGCCATGGCCACCAAAGTCGGCGCGGATGATTTGCACGGATTCGGCATCAAGGAAATCAATGGCATTGAAACTGATCTATCCACCGTGATCGTGGTCGGGGAATACAAGGGCGCGCAGATGGCGGCGGTGGATGTTGAGGGGCATCTTGACTTGATTGATCATGTCGGCGACGGCGAAGAGGAAGTTCCTTATGCGGACCGTCGTCTGGTGATTGATGGCCCCCTGCCCTACACGGCGGAAATCGAAGGCGATTTACCTGTCGGGATGGAATTCGATGGCTTCACCGGCATCCTTTCCGGCACGCCCGCGCAAAACGGTGAATTTCAATTCAAGGTCACCGCTACCGACGGAACGAATCCTCCCGTTGTGCAAAACTATGTGCTCAACATCGCCGCAGCGGGAGTACCGATACCTCCAACATACACGGTTGATACGGGTGTCGAGCCTGTCGGGGCGGGGACCACAAGTGGTGATGGCGCGTATGACCCCGCCACACTTGTCTCGATTCAAGCTGTTTCCACGCCCGGCTACCGCTTTGTGAACTGGACGGAAAATGGCGTTGTGATTGGCAATAGCGAGAATCTTATTTTGGACATCGGCGATGTGAATCATTCGGCCGTCGCTCATTTCGTGATGATGGATACACCCACGCCCATCACACTGACTCCAGGAAACACACCAGGCGTTGCATTTTTCATGGAGTGGTCGTTGGTGCCAACTGGGTGGATTCTTCAGGAAAGTCCAGACATGACTGCAGGTTCATGGAGCGACTCAACGCGCACCGACACCCCGCAGGGCGACATGCATCATGTGGAAATTGCATCCCCAGCACCCACTCAGCGATTCTTTAGGCTGCGCAAGCCTTGAGTTGGAAACTTTCTTACGGCCGGAGGTTTATTCTGTTCACTTCCGACGATCCATCTCGCTGAACTCTTTTCAGACTTCGGCAGTGACGGCCACTCAGTCAGCTGAAGCATGCGAAGATTTTTCTAAAGCGATTCGCAAAAATGACTGTACATCATTCGATGTTTGTACGATTGCGCCGCGGCTCATTTTCAAGCCTTCAAATTACTCTACTCCAATCGATACCGAACGATTGCATCCTCGATGAAGTTTCTCGCTCTCTCCCTCACCTTTTTAAGTCTCACGAGCACGGTCAAAGCCGCCATTTATTACGAAAGCCTCACGTACTATTCCAATACGATCGATCCTAGATCGACCCACATGAATGTCTTTGATGTCGCCAAATTTGACATCGCACAAGCCACGCTCGCGAGCGCGATGGTGAAATTCACTCGAAGCACGATGACCTGCTCGATCACCGTCGCCAACCGATGGTCAAACATCGCAACGATCACGCAGTTCGATAGAGATTTCATGTCGAAGGCATCGAGGCAATTCACCTCCGATCAGGTTAATTCTCAAACGACGATCAACACCCGCGACGCCACAACAGGTCCTGTGTGGCAGGCAAGCGTCCTTCAGCCGATTTTCGACAATTATTTCAACATCAAATCGGTTCCGATTTTCACGATCTCTGGGAAGATGGGCGGATCTTGATCTGGATCATTACACGAATTCCGTGCATGTCACTTTCGCTGCATCGTGAGATGCAGTCGATGATTGGTGACAATTCTGGTTTAGGCTTCGCTAACACCATGACGGCCAAGCAATATGTCATCGCCGCTGAGCTCCTCCTCAAACCTGCGACATGGTTTTCTCGCGCAGGGCGTTTTGCTTTTCGAGAAGGCTCGCGTAAAATTCGGCGCGCTGCGGTTCGAGTCGACTTCCCTCCTGCACCGGACTGCAACGCGCGGCAAGTTCATCGAGCGATGAGCCAGGCATGGCCGCATGCAGGGCTTGAATCGCAGCGCCGAGCGCGGCTCCTTCGGCGCTTTCCATCGTGACGAATGGATAACCAAACACATCGGCAAGGATTTGACACCAAACTGGGCTCTGACTGCCACCGCCAGTGAGGCGGATTTCCGAGGGCTTGAGTCCGAGGGATTCCATGCGGCGAAGACCATAGGACATGCCAAGGGTCACCCCCTCCATCGCCGCACGTGCGATGTGGGCCGACGTGAGATTGGAAGTCGTCATGCCATGTAGCACACCGCAGCCATGGGGCAGATTCGGTGTGCGCTCGCCTTGCAAGTAGGGAAGGAAAAGAAGTCCATCGGCGCCGGGAGCCACACTCGAGATTTGCGCATCCATCGTGGCATGATCCCAGCCAAAGAGTTTGCGAAACGCCTCGGTGGCGACGGTGACATTCATGGTGCAGAGCAGAGGCATCCAGTGGTCGGCGCTGTCGCAAAAGGCGGCTATCTCGCCTTGCGGATCGATGACCGGTTGATCGGCGCAGGCGAAAATTGTGCCGCTGGTTCCGAGGCTGGCGGTGACAATTCCCGGTCGGGTGTTTCCCGTGCCGATGGCGGCCATCATGTTGTCGCCACCGCCCGAGGAAACGATGATGCTAGAGGTTAGCCCCCACTCCGCTGCAAGTTCGGTGCGAAGCATTCCAGCGGGCTCCAACGAAGAACCGAGTGGTGGCAGCATGTCGGTGAGGCGAGCATCGATGACATCGCAAATTTTTTTGCTCCATGTGCGTGAGCGCACATCCATCAAAGCCGTGCCCGAGGCATCGCCGAATTCCATGCGCAGCGAACCAGTGAGCTTGAGATTGAGAAAATCATGCGGCAGCGCGACATGGGCGAGTCGGGCAAAATTTTCCGGCTCGTTTTGTTTCAACCAAAGAATTTTCGGCGCGGTGAATCCTGGCAGGATGTCGTTGCCAGCGAGCTCGATGGTCTTTTCACACCCGCCGAGCTGCGCGCGCATTTCATCGCATTGCGATGCGGTCGAGGTGTCGCACCAAAGTTTTGCGGGACGAATGACTTCAAAATTCGCATCAAGCGGCACGAAGCCGTGTTGTTGGCCGGAAACGCCGATCGCGCCAACCTCGGATTTCCTTGGCCCGAGATCGGACAGCACTTGGGAAACCGTCTCGCGCAAGGCGCCCCACCACATACTCGGATCCTGCTCGGCATGGCCGGACGGCAGACCTTCGATGAGTCCGTACGGCTTGCTGGCAGAGCTCAGAATTTTTCCCGAATCACCGTCGAGCGCGACGGTTTTCAAGCTCTGTGTGCCGCAATCGATGCCGAGCGTGATCACAGGAGTTCGTTGACGATGTTTTCGAGGTATTCTTGGCCGCCGCTGGAGAGGCTTGGCGCGGCTTGATTGAGCGCAATCTTTTCGAGTTCGGCAAAACTGGTTTTTCCCGCGAGCACTTTTTTGCCGAGGTCGGAACCCCAACTCGAGTAACGGTTTTTGACAAATTCACCAATGCGTCCGTCGGCGCGGATCGCGGCGGCAATTTTCAATCCGCGCGCGAAGGCGTCCATGCCGCCGATATGTGCATGGAAAAGATCGACGGGATCGTGCGACTCGCGGCGACGCTTGGCGTCGAAGTTCAATCCGCCTCTGGTGAATCCACCCATGCCGAGAATGACGAGCATGACCTCGGTCGCGAGGCGGATGTCGGTCGGGAACTGGTCGGTGTCCCAGCCGATGAGTTCATCGCCGCGGTTGGCATCGACCGAGCCAAGCTTGCCGGCATTCGCGGCAACAGTGAGCTCGTGGCGCATCGTGTGACCGGCGAGAGTGGCGTGGTTGGTTTCGATGTTGAGCGCGAACTCATCGAGCAGTCCGTACTCGCGAAGGAAATTGAGACATGCCGCCGCATCCGAATCGTATTGATGCGTGGAGGGCTCGCGTGGTTTGGGTTCGATCCAGAAGGGACCGTCGAAGCCGATTTCTTTTTTCCACGCCACCGCCATGTGGAAGAAGGCGGCAAGCTGGTCGAGCTCGTGCTTCATGTCGGTGTTCCAAAGTGAAGCATAGCCTTCGCGCCCGCCCCAAAAGACATACCCTCCCCCACCGAGTTGCTTGGTGACCGCAATGGCTTTTTTCACCTGCGCGGCGGCGTGGGCGTAAACCGACAGGTTGGGCGAAGTCGCAGCGCCTTGGGCAT
>JBEEOX010000014.1:0-14367 GCA_041191425.1 Verrucomicrobiota bacterium
GCGATCACTTTCACGAGGTCTTTGATCCATAGTCGGCAGGATCTTCGGCGACCTTGGGCTCATCTACGATCCGCAGAGCGCCGGACGCTTCATTCAAGGCCGCAACCATCCATTCTTCGAGCCTGTCGTGTTTGCTCTTCTTCCAAGCGCGCGACCATAGGCGGTACTCTTTTTCCTTCGGCTCAAGCTGAAGGATCTTTTTGAACTCGGACTTCTCATTGGATTGCCTGAACTTCTCGCGCTCGATGGCATCAGTGAGAGCCTTTTGCAGCAGGGTGCTGCGGGATTTTTTGGCCGCGTTTGGAGCAAGCGCGGCACGAATAGCATGATCCGAACGGCCAGTCACTTCGACTAGCCATTTTCGGTTTTTGCCTAGTTCCAGAAGGCGCTGGTCAATTTCGTCGAACGGAATCATGCAGGGAATGTACCCTCCCTGTGGGACTTTCCCATAAAAATTACGCGATTATGTTATTTTCCTATTGACCTTATGGGAATTTCCCATAAAACGGGGGCGACATGAACGCCGACACGCTTTCAAAACCGCTTGAAATAAGCACTTTGCCGACAATCCCGCTCTCGGCTCTGCCGGAGAAAACCAAGGACTACATCATCGCGTACAGCGCGACAGGCAAGACGGTCCAAGAGTCGATCCGTGAAATTCTCACCGCCGCCGCCAAGGCTCAACTGGAAGGGAGGGGCGAGTGAAAACCAAGCCAGCTCTCTTTTCCGCGAACGCCCTTGGGAAGCAACTCGGCATCTCAGTCAACGCCGTGCTTCGCCTCTACCGCGACGAAGTGATCGACGCGGAAATTCACGAAGGCCGCCTCATCCGCTTCGACCTCGAAAAAGTCCGCGCCGCCCTCGCCAAACGCGCCAAGCGCAACCGGCAGTCGATCGCCGCTCCGAGCGATCTCGTTCCTCTCATCTAACACCCAACCCAACCACCAATGAAACTATCCGAACGCTACTACCGCAACTCACGCGCCTCCGCGATGCAGGCAACACTCGCTTTGATGATTACCGCCGCAGCCGTCTGCTGGATACCCGGCGCGATCATCGACAACCACCAAGGCGCAAATCCTCTGTGGCTCTTCGGCCTCATCGCCACAGCCATAGGCTCCGCGATCTGGGCAGGCATCGCCGCCCGTGAGTCAGGGCGCCTCTACAAGATCGGCCTCGAACAAGCGGTGTACGAAGCCCGCCGCGCGATCCGGCCCCGCCTGTGAATCTCGAACCATAGCTACAACCAATGATCTTCCCCATCACCCAACGCATTCAGCGCCCGACGGTCATCATCGCCCAGCGCACGGCCTACGCCGACAGCGTGCGAACCACGGAACGAAACGAGACCATGCACCTCGTCATGCCGCACACCGCGCGCGAGGTCATGGCGCTTCAGATGCTCGAACATCAAGTCGAGAAGTTCGCGCCCGCCGAAGGCAACGGCGTGCTCATCACCGAGGCCGCACACCGGAAACTCAACGCATGAAGCCACAACGATACAGGATCTTCACCGCGCCAGGACGCGACTACCTCTGCGTCGTTTCAGCCTCATCACGCGAGGCCGCGATGAAGACCGCGAAGTCGATCTTCCAACTCACAAGAGCGGCATTCGCCTTGATCGAGAAACCCCACGAAACCGCTGCCGCCGCGATGCGCGCATCAATCAAATGACCGCCATGGCATTCGACCCAACCACCTACGACGACCACACGCTCATCGAGGCAATCAAAAACCTGCGCGACAGCCGCAGCGACTACCTCGGGAGCTGGGGCAAGAAACGCCTCGCCGTGCTCGAACGCGAGGCCAACCGCCGGAAGCTGAACATCCAACCCACCCCAAAAAATGACCGCCACCCAATGTGACTTTGATTTTGAGGCAAAGAAGATGCCAGCACCAGCGGCGGCGGAGGTTGATCAGTTGATCGACTTCCTGCTCTGGGCTTCGGCTAAAGGCTGGGTGAACGCCAAACAAATCGCCGCGAGTCTCGGCTATAACGAACGCAAGATCCGATCACTGGCTCAGCACTCGGAGGGTATCATCATCAGCGGCCCCGGCTGTCCCGGCTACCGCCACATCAACCACTGCACCTTCGACGAGTGCCGCGAGGTCTATCAGCGCCTCGATTCGCAATGCGATGCCATGAAGCGCCGCTCGATCCAAATCCGCCAAATGGCGCATCGCCTCATTTCCTAACACCCGTTCATTAAATGAGACTGCGAGACTATCAGGAAAAAATTGCAACAGAGACGCTATCGGCTCTCCAAGTGCATAGACGCGTCGTGGTCGCTTGTCCAACCGGGTCCGGCAAGACCGTCATTGCAATCCACGGACTGCTTCCAAATCTGGCTGGCACAACAGCATGGGTCACGCATCGCAAAGAACTAGCAAAGCAAGCTCGCGAATACGGACAAAATCTTGATGTCTTTATGGCACAAGGCGAGATCACAGGTCAATATGATACTATCATAATCGACGAGGGCCACCATGTATGTGCCGCACAATATCGAAAGATTCTTGCAGGATACCCACTAGCTAAAATTATAGCCCTTACTGCTACCCCGTACCGATTGGATGGAGTTGGGCTAGGTTCATGCGGTTTTTCTAAGATAATCCACGGCCCAGACACATACGACCTAACCGAAGATGGAACCCTTTGCCGGGCTCGTGTTTATATTCCGCGATCTGAGCACACAGCCGCATGGTCACCGGATGCTGCATCTAATCGGATCAACCAAACCGCATTTACCAAAGGAGTCGTCTTCTGCCGATCTGTATGGGAGGCCCAAGAATTAGCTCAACTATTGAATGCAGCCGGAATTTCAGCGGCCAGCGTCGATAGCTCAACTGACCTAAAAAAGCGCGAAAAGCTATTCCGCAAATTCTCGAAAGGCAGGCTCAAAGTTATGTGCAATCACACCATCTTCACAGAGGGAGTGGATGTCCCGAATGTGGATTTAGTAGTCTTGAATCGCCACACATTGAGCCGATGCCTTTGGAAACAAATGATAGGTCGCGGGACTCGTAATGCGCCCGGCAAGACAGAATGCACTGTACTAGATCTCGCCGGAAACGGCGTGCTTCACGGATCAATATACGACCGAGAGATCTATGATCTGAATGGAAAAGTAGAATCAACTGAATCTCGAACGCTCACAAAAAGCCAACACTCAGAAGAGGAGCAAAAATACGAATACAACCAAGGAGAGGAACTCAAAGAATGGAAACCGCAACCGAAACCAATCAGAATAATCGAGAACTTACAGCGACTGAAATCAAAATCGCCATTGCACAGATTGAAGATCGCCTGATGCGCGTAGTTAACGCCCAAAGCGATCTTACATATTTTGTAAATGGTGGGTCAGAGCAGTCCGAATTGGACAAGTTAATGAATGAAGTAACTGAGGAACTGCAGTGCGCCGAAGAGGAAAGAATTATCAATAAAAAAAGCATAGAACTTCGAGCAAGGTACGACATCCCAGAAGGAGTTCATATTTTCCATGCGGACTTAGATTGTGCGCTTATCAAGGAAACATCTAAAAAATTTATTTCTTACATCTCATCATTTGTAAAAGGAAAACTAACAGAAGATGCAGCATGGGGAATGATTGTATTTTTTGAAGAATTTGCCGAATGCGATTACGGCTGGATTTTAATAGAACGACCGATGGGTTTTTACAATCAGCCAAGTCGCGAAGACATGGATGATATTCAAAAAGAGATAATATCAATCGGAACACGATCGCGCTCAAAAAATAAATATTTAACCTCAAAAATAGGATCACCATTCACCTAACACCCGAACCAATGCCCGAAATCAACACTATACCAGAAGACCGGATGGACTCGTTCATCGAGACCATCGTCGCCCAAGCCCGCGAAGCCATGCAGGAGCGATCCGCCGACATCCTCCGCGCGTGGCACGAGAACATCGAAGAGTCGAACGCGAACGAGAAGAAATTCCCGCCGCTGAAGCTCGCGATCTCCGCCGCCGTCGATCTGGAAGCCGCGACGATCGAGACGACCGTGCGCTTCAGCGCCACCTATCAAAGCACCATCACCTCCAAGCTCCCCGATCCCGATCAACCGGAGCTGCCGAACCTTTAACCCTAACTACTACAACCAATGACAACTGAAATCAAAAAAGCAAAACCGCAGGGGCTCAAAGAGCTCATCAACTCGGACAGCATGCGCGAGCAATTCGCCCGCGCTCTTCCCAAGCACCTCTCGCCGGAGAGATTTTCGCGAGTGGCGATCACCGCTTTGTCGCGCACTCCGAAGCTCATGGAATGCACGCCCACGAGCCTGATGAAATGCCTGCTCGATTTGAGCGCCATGGGTCTTGAGCCGGATGGCCGCCGGGCGCACTTGATCCCGTACAACAACCGCAAGCAAGGCACGGTCGAGTGCCAGTTGATCGTCGACTACAAAGGCCTTGTGGAACTGATTCGCCGCAGCGGCGATGTGGTATCACTCCGGGCTGAAACCGTTTGCGAAAAAGACCTTTTCACATGGAAGAACGGGGAGATCGACCATGTGATCAACTGGCGCGTGAATCGCGGGAAAGTTGAAGCCGTCTATGCCGAGGCCGTGATGAAAAGCGGCGAACGACAGACGGCAGTCATGACCCACGAAGAGGTTGAGGCGATCCGCAAGCGCAGCAGATCACAGCAGGACAGCCCTTGGACAACGGATTGGGCGGAGATGGCAAAGAAGACCGTCGTTCGCCGCCTCTCGAAGATGCTGCCGCTTTCGAGCGATATCATGGATCATGTCACCAAAGACGATGACCAGTATTCGATGCGCAATGTCACACCGGCCGCAGCGCCTGCATCGGTGATTGACCCGTTTCTGGCATTGCCGCCCGCGCCGAAAGATGAAGCGCCGGTGGTGAACCTCGAAGACATGCCCGAGGCTGACTGGGGCGATGAAAAAGGAGGCGAAGCATGAGCCACGAACCCGTTCAACGCGAGGCGATCGATGCCGAGTGGCGGATCTTTAAGGACGCATTCAAAATGGCCTTGGCATCACTCAAAGCCAAGAAGGAGGCGCTTCTTTACCAGCAAAATATCGCAAAGGCGCAGGTGCTCTCGAACGCGGTCAATCAAGCATGGAAGGAGGTCATGTGAAGCTCGCAGAATCCAAACGCACGCTCAAGCGCAGTGGAATCGACTGGGACCGATTCTTCCACCTCAGCGGCATGCGCGCGGTCTATTCGCTCTCATGCGACTTGATCGACAACGCCGTCTCAGCGGCGAACTACCGTGGCTACACCACCGAGACTTTGACTCATCGTGACGGCACCGGCGTGATCCTGATCAAGCGGGAGCGCGAGACCGACATTATCCTCACCGAGTTGATGGCGCTGCCGGAGAAATCGCTACGGGCGATTTACAACGCGGCGATCGAGGCCGGAATGATCAAACCGAAAGGAGGCGCCCGATGACTATCTGGCCCGACATGGAACAGGGGAGCGAAGACTGGTTTCGCGCCCGAAAAGGCAGGCTCACGGCATCACAGATGGCCAAGGTCATCACCCCGACCGGCAAGCTCTCAAGCCAGTGGGAAAAGCTCGCGATCCGCCTCGCTGGCGAATGCGTAAAGCCGAACGAGATACCAGCCTTCCTCGGCAACATCCACACCGATCGCGGCCATGAGCTTGAGCCGGTCGCGCGTGAGTGGTTCAAGGAATGGTCGAAGCTCGATGTGAGGACCGTTGGCTTTGTGACTAAGGATGACAACCCGGTGCTCGGCTGCTCGCCCGACGCGCTGGTCTACTCGAAGGGTAAGCCGATCTGCGGTGTCGAGATCAAGTGCCCGCTGATCGAGAATCACGCGCTCTATCATTACGAAGGCGGCGTGCCTGAGCAGTACCGCGCGCAAGTGCATGGCTCGATGGTTGTGACCGGCCTCCGGGAGTGGTGGTTCGTTAGTTTCAACGAAGGCACCGAGCCATTCACCCACCTTCAAACATGGGACGAATACACCGACAAAGTGGCTGAGGCGCTCGACGAGTTCGTGACTAAGTACGCGCCGATCCGCGCGGAGGTTTTGGAAAAGCTAACCAAGAAACAAAATGCACCAAGAAGACGAAAGGCTGTGGCATGACGACGACGACTACCCAACAACCCGAAGAGCCTCATTCAGCTGCACCATGTGCGGAAGCTGGGACTGGCCAAGCACAACATCAAGCTGCCCGCTCTGCCGATGTGACGAGGAAGGAGGGGAGGATGAGTGAAGAGTACATACCCGGCGTAGGTTGCACATGCTCTGCATGGAACGAATCAGAATGCGGATGTGACGGCGTGGATTGGACGCCGAAGGAAGTCTACGAGCTACGCGAGAAATGCAGCAATCTGGATGACCAATTATCGTCAGCAATGATGGTGATACGAGGCTTGGAAGGCGAAATCGAAAACCTCAAAGCATCGGGAATCCATACCTGCCATGACAAATGCAAAAGACCGATGTGCGTCATGGTGAGGGAGCGCGATAAGGCCCGCCAGCAACGCGACAGGATAACAACAATCGCTCGCGAGTTGATCGCGATGATTCGAATCAATGTCATGGTTGGGAGGTTCGCAGAATGCACCGTTGAGCAAATCGACGAACACCTCAAACCGTGGATCGACAAGATCGCCGCCGTGAAAGGAGGGAGCGATGAATAACGAACAAATCAACATAGCAATCGCCGAAGCGTGTGGGATGCACGGAGCTTGGGAGCTAAAGATCACACCGTGCGGTTGCGATGGCCAGTGGGATTATTTCAACCCACAAGGAAATCGTCTTCCAGACTACTGCGACGACCTCAATGCAATGCACGAAGCGGAGAAGATATTTGATCAAGCACTGTATTGCCGATATATTAACGAGCTTTGTGACATAACTATTAAGGGAAACAATAGTATGTATATGGCATCCGCAGTCCAACGCGCTGAAGCATTCCTCAAAACTATTAACAAGTGGGAAGGAGGGAGAGATGAGTGAGCTTCTTTTCATCTATTCCAAAGACGGCGTGATCAAATGCCTAACCATGCAGCAGTCACTGGACATGGAACCTTTTATCAAGGGTCAATGGAAACACACGGCAACCATAGATCCGGCCAAATGGATCGAGGCTTTAGTGAACAATCGAAACGGCCTTGAATTGATTGATGAAGTGAAAGGAGGTGCAGCATGAGCGCAGGCAAAGGAGACGCCCCGCGCCCGGTCAATGGCGATACCTACCGCGACAACTACGAAGCGGCGTTTCGCAAAGCCAAGTGGCCGCACGACGACAATCCGTTTGAGTCGGCGGACCACGACAATGACTCATCGGTCTATGACGAGGCGGTTTCTCGCGTCTATGAGGAACGCAACAATCTCATCACTCACGCTTGCCGGGTTTCGAGCGTCTGCCGTGAACTCAAAGACAAGTTGGAAGCATACCGGCGCCACACCGACACGATCATCACGCTGCTGGAGATAGTCGAGGAAACCGACGAGGGGCGGCAATTCTCCCCGAACTACATCCAATCATGCCGGTCATTCGACCTGCAAAAAATCGGAGAATCAATCACCCACCTCAAGATGCTCAACGATGAAACCTAAACGCACACCCAAAAGTATCACCCTCGGCCTCATCATCGCCTACTTCACCGCCGTGAACTGGATACGCAAAACCATCCGCAAATGATCGAATTTTTCCTGCCTATCATCCCACCCACGGCGACAAGCCAGACCAAGCGATTGGTCATGGTCGGAGGGAAACCGCGGTTCTTCCCGAAGAAGGAACACGCAGCCGCGGAACGCTCATTGATGGAACTCATCAAGCCCAAAGCCCCGACCGAACCGCTGGACGGCCCGATCCTGCTGCAAGTGGATTTCACATTCCCCTGGCGCAAGACCGAAGGCAAACGCCGGAAGGAATGGGGCAAGATCCCAAACGATAAACGCCCCGATGCTGACAACCTCGTCAAGCTCGTCGGTGATGTTCTCACCAAGGCGAAATTTTACGGAGACGACGGACAGGTCGCGGACCTCAGAGTGACAAAACACTGGGGCGATCAGCCCGGTATCAAGATTTTCATCTCACCCATACCAACACCCTAAACACATGAAACCGAAAACATACCGAGTCCTCAGCGAGGCCGTCGAGAACGGCATCAAATACGGATGGCACCGCGCCCACAAGCACGACGAAGACCCCGATCAAATCGAGATCCAAGGCGCTGTTCACAATGCGATCATGCAGGAGATTAGCGAGTACTTCGACTTCGATGATGATGTCCCGACCCTGCACTGAAAACCTTTGGTGAATGGCGGCGGCGTCGAGACACGGATGACTGGTCAGGGCAGGTAAATACCAGCCGCCAGCACATCGAGGTCGGGAGGGGATGGTGGAGAAGCACGAAGCCACCCCGCAACCTTGGAAACCCGGACGCCGAAAAGATGTGGCCACATCGTCCCGCCATTCACCATTCAACACTCACCCAACCCCACAACAAAATGACCAAACGATACGACGCAGTCGCCACCATCGGCGAGTACACCAACAAACAAGGCGAAAAGAAAAAGCGATACCTCACCGTCGGAGCGGTGATGGAAGGCAACGACGGGCGCATGGCGCTCAAGCTCGATGCCCTTCCTACTAACCCCGATTGGACTGGCTGGATCGCTTTCTACGAGCCGAAGCAGCAAGACGGCTATCAGCAACGCCCAGCCGCCCCGCAAAGGCAAGAGCGCGCACCGATGCCATACCAAGGCCAAGCCGGTGGTTCACTCGACGAGGAAGACGACATCCCATTCTGATCCAAAATGAACTGGCTGAACCTGCAAACTAACATCATCCGGCGGCCAGAATATGTCGGCTGCGATCCGATCCAACGCGCCACCTGGCTCAACCTGATGGTCTACTGCGCCGAGCAGGAGAACGGAGGAACGATTCCAGAGTGCGCGTCATGGAAGGATCGCCGCTGGCAACAAACCTGCGGCGTCACCAAGGCTGAGATCGACGACGACTGCGAGCTGTGGAAATTCGACGGAGAAAGCCTCGTGATTTTCGGATACCCGAAGGAAAAAGAAGAGGAGGTACAACGCAACCGGGAGAGCGGATCAAAGGGTGGAAAAGCTAGGAGTGAAGCGAAAATCGCGGCGGTCAAAGCCAATGGCGCAATGGGCGGAAGGCCCAAAACCAAAGCGGAAACCAAAGCGGAAACCAAAGCGGAACCTAAGCGAAACCTAAGCGAAAACCTAACGGAAAGGAAAGGAAAGGAAGAGGAAAGGAATGGAACTCTCCCCCCTACCCCCCAAGGGGATGCGAGCGAGAGCGCGGAGGATTTTTACGAGGACAACATGCCCACCGCAAACGCCCAATCGATGCTCGATCTTGAAAAGCGCGTCAGATCGCTCAGGAGCGGCTGGGAGTTGCCTTTGGCATACACGGAGCAAAAACTTCTCGCAGCGGCGTCACGATGCCTTTCTGAGCTAACAGCGGCCCAATGGCAAACGATGAAGGATTACCTTTACGCCAAGATCCCGAATGGTGTCCCAGCATGGCAACCGCGAAGCCGGACAAAGTTCCTCGAGAACCCATCCGATGTGTGGACTCACGCATCAGCTTGGAGGAGGAAGCAAGAGGCATCACGCCCACCGCCGAACACGATACCGATGCCGGTGTCATCAAGGCCAACCATCAGCCGCGAGGAACTCGCCGAAGTTTTTGGCGATCCTATCAAAAAACAGAAAATGTGAAAATAGGATGAAATCTTTTGCGGATTACAAACGAACCCCACAAATGGGATGTGAATGCTGCACGAAAATCAAGCGAGCTATACGCCCGACATGGCCGCCCTCATCGACACCGAGGAGGAGATCATCGCGGATGACCTCGGTGTCAGCCTATTCACAGCCCGCAAGATCATCCGCATGCGGGAGGATGCGGTCATCAGGAACCAATCGCTTCTCTCGGCCAAACTCATAGGCATCTTGCTGGATTCAAAAAACATGAAGGCATGTGTGCATGCGTTGGCTTTTGCAACAGGCCTAGACCAACTTAACGGAAAAAGATCACAGGCAGAAGTCGCGCGCGAAATCGGATGTACGCGCGCTCTTATCAGTCACTATGTCATAGCCTTCCGCGACATGCTGAGTGATGAGATAAACAATTTCGATTACACCAAGTACCGCAAAGCCAACTCAACCCGTGAGACCTACAAAGCAAAAGCCACCGACAAGCACACAATAGCAAAGGAAAAAGTGATAAAGGAAATCCGCGCTAAACTGCGCAAACAGAAATAATACACAGACATGAACATCATCGACACTGACCTTCTGAAGATTAAACAGATCAGCATTCCAGATGACACCACCCAAGAGCAGTGGGCGGAAATCCACCGCAACTTACTCATCTGTAAGAAGTCCGCAGCCAAGTGGTTGAGCCAATCCCGCTCGTTCGCCTCCGATCGCTGGGGCGTCGACTATGTGGCAGAGACCGAAGTGCAGCTCGAGCTTGGCCTTGGATTTCTTGATCTAACGCAGCCAGAACCCGGACCGCTCAACCCCGAAGACAAAACATCAGGGATTGTCACCATCGAGGGGCTGAGCCAGAAGTTTGTTATTTGGCAGCGCAAGATGTCAGAACAGATTGAGCGATGGGATGACGACAGACTCAAACGAGCGTTGGATCTTCTCGAGCCGATGGAGCAGCAGGCGAAACGCATCCGCGAACTTCTCGGGAAATGAAAACGATCGACCGGAAAAATTTAGGGAGTCTCCTACGCGCGAGCGCTCATTTGGTGTTGGGCCACTCCCGTCAGTTGTCTGTGTGTTGACTTTTGAGCCTTTGTTGACTTCGCCATGGGGATTACGGAACTGAGCAAAGCCCTCGAGATCGACAAAGGTCTCGTTTCGCGGCTCGTAAAGAAGGGGATGCCGACCACTTCGGTGGACGCGGCGCAGGCGTGGCGTGAGGTGAATGCGAAGCCAAAGCCCCGGAAGAACAAAAAGGTGATGGACGCCCCGCCGCCGGTCGCCAAGCCCCAGCCGGTCACAGCCCCAGCGCATGACGCACCCGAGCCTGACGACGATGACAACACCCCGCGCCAGTCGCTTCGGCGGGCGAGGTTGGCGGAAAAGGTCGGCTACAACGAGCTGGTCCTCTGCAAACGGAACGGCGGATCGATCGAGGACATCCGCAAGGCGAACTCGATTTACATCGCGGCCAGAAACAACCGCCACAAAGCCGAGCGCGACTTCAAGGAATGGCAACGCGCGGAGGGGATTCTGCTCTACTTCGACGAGGCGAAGGAGATCGCCGGTCGTCCGCATGTGGCGGTGAAGCAAACCCTCGAAATCGCAGCCAAGACGCTCGCCCCTCGGCTCTACGGCCAACCCCAGAAAGCGATTGAAAACGCGCTCGCTGAATGGATCGACAATCTCACCACGCTCATCAGGCAAAGCATATGAAAATCGAACACCTCAAAACATCCGACCTCATCCCCTACGCGCGGAATGCTAAGAAGCACGACGCCGCGCAGGTTTCCAAGCTCGCCGGTTCAATCCGCGAGTTCGGATTCAACAACCCCGTCTTGATCGACAAGGACAACGGCATCATCGCCGGTCATGGCCGCGTGATGGCGGCCCAATCGCTCGCCCTCGAGTCGGTCCCTTGCATCCGCCTCGGTCACTTAAGCGACACCCAGCGCCGCGCCTACATCCTCGCCGACAACCGCCTCGCTGAAATCGGCGGCGGATGGGACGAGGAAATGCTGAAGCTCGAGCTGGCGGAGCTTGGCGATCTGGATGTTGACCTCGATGCGATCGGGTTCGGCGCTGAAGACATTGCCGAGATGGAAATGGAAGACGAGGCCGAAACCTCAGACGCCGACGCAGAACCCCAGATCGACAAAGCCGACGAACTCCGCGAAAAGTGGGGCGTCGAGACTGGGCAACTTTGGGAGCTTGGCGACCATCGGTTGCTGTGCGGGGATAGCACGATCCCCGAGCATGTGGCGAAACTCATGCGCGGAGAGAAGGCGCAACTCATTCACGCAGACCCGCCGTATGGAATGGGAAAAGAAAAAGACGGGGTGCAAAATGACAACCTCTACCGCGAAGAATTAGACGCCTTTCAAATGGCATGGTGGCGAGCCTTTCGGCCACACGCCGAAAATAACGCAAGCGCCTACATCTGGGGGAACGCTGAAGACCTCTGGCGGCTGTGGTATTGCGGAGGGCTAAAAAACAGCGAGCGCCTAACGATGCGCAACGAGATCGTGTGGGATAAAGGCCACGGGCAAGGCATAGGCTCAGCCGATCATCGAATGTTTCCAACCGTATCCGAGCGGTGCCTTTTCTTTATGCTTGGCGAGCAGGGATTTAATAACAACGCGGACAACTACTGGGAAGGGTGGGAGCCGATACGCGCATACCTTGCTAATGAAATGGAAAAATGTGGAGGCTCAAAAAATTGGAAGGCGGCTCTAGGGAATCAAATGGGAGGTCACTATTTCACGAAATCTCAATGGTGCCTTCCTACTGAAGAGGCTTACAAAAAACTCCAATCCTTTGGAAAAGGTGACGCCTTCAAGCGGGAGCACGAAGAACTCAAGCGGGAGTTTTATTCAACACGCGCACACTTCGACAACACACACGACAACATGACGGATGCCTGGCGTTTCCAGCGAGTCACTGGAGAAGAACGCCACGGGCACGCCACGCCGAAACCCGTCGAGATGATGAAGCGCGTAATGCTTTCAAGTCTGCCCAAGGGCGGAATATGCGTGGAGCCTTTCGGAGGCAGTGGCTCGACCTTAATGGGTGCAGAAAATACAGGCCGCAAATGCCGCGCTATCGAGATCAGCCCCGCCTATGTCGCCGTGGCGATCCAGCGATGGGCAGACGCCACCGGCAAAGAACCCAAGCGCCTCGCATGACCCCAGCCGCCGAAGCCCTGCGCGAGCACATCCGTTCGATTTACGCGCCGATCGATCGCCGGTCGGTCGTTCAGTGGTGCAGTGATGAGGTGATCCTCTCCGAGCGTCAGACCCAAATGCCTGGCGCATTTTCCGTCTCGATGACGCCCTACCTGCGAGAGCCGCTCGAATGCTTCGGCGACATCGATGTCACGGATGTCGTGCTGGTCTTTGGAACGCAAACCGGAAAGACGACGATGATCCAAGCCGGGACCGCATGGCGGATCTGCAACAAGCCGCAGCCGATGGTGTGGGTCATGCCGACAGAAGGCCTCGCCCGATCATTTTCCGAAACGCGATGGATGCCGCTGTTCGATGACAGCGTCACGCTCTCGGCTCAAAAGCCTGCCGATCGCCACAAGTTCAAAACCCTCGAGCAACACTTCAGCCGATCCTCGCTTGTCTTCGTCGGGTCCAACTCACCGGCCAACCTCGCCAGCCGCCCCGCCGGTCTTCTCCTACTCGACGAGGTCGACAAGTTCGCCACTGAGACCGACAAGGAAACCAGCGCCCTGCACCTTGCCGAAAACCGAACGAAGAGTTTCGTCGGCGCCCTCCGCGTCAAGACCTCCACACCGACCACGCCCGAGGGACCGATCTGGAAAGAGTACCTCAAAGGCACGCAGGAAAAATTCATGCTGCCATGCCCGCATTGCGCGGAACGCATCGAGCTTTTGTGGGAGCAGGTGAAGTGGGACCGCGAATCCAAGGTCGACGGCAAATGGAACATGGCGCAGGTCGAAGAATCCGCGCGATACGAATGCCAACACTGCAAAGGCTCGATCAATGACGGGCAAAAGATGGAAATGCTCCAGCAGGGGAAATGGCAATGCACCAATGAGTCCGCGCAAAAAGGCTTCCGCTCATTCCACCTCAATTCACTCTACGCCCCATGGCGGTCCTGCACCTTCGGCGCGCTGGCGGTGAAGTTCCTGCGCGATTCGGAAACCCTCAACGGCCTGCAAGATTTCACCAACTCGACCATGGCCCTGCCGTGGGAGCAGGTCGAGACCAGCATCGGCGACGCCAAGATCCTCGGCCTTTCCGGCACCTACGAAGTCGGCACCTGCCCGATCGATGAACCCGCGCATGTCGTCACCTGCGCCGATGTCGGCCAGGAGAAGCAGCACTGGGTCACTACCGCCTTCGCTGCCGATGGATCAAGCTATGTCTTGGACTACGGCACCACGCTCGCCGTCGAGGATCTTCTCCGCGATCCGCCACTGCGGTCCTATGCTACACCGAACGGCAGTATCGTGAAACCCGAGTGCGGTCTGATCGACTCCGGCTTTGCGACCTTCCGCGTCTATGCCACCTGCCAAGAGTCTGGCGGATTCTATTTCCCAGCAAAGGGCGCGAATGTCACCTTCGGCACGCGGATCAGCCGCACCACGATCGACAACTTTCCGGGCGT
>JBEEOX010000015.1:0-14353 GCA_041191425.1 Verrucomicrobiota bacterium
TCGGCGAGTTGCTTGATGAGCTTGACCATGTCGCGGCGGCGTTCCTCGGAGAGTTCGGGAATCGGCACGCGCAGTGAGCGATCGGCGGCGGCGGGGTTGAGTCCGAGCTTGGATTCGCGGATCGCGCGCTCAATGTCGCGAGTGGTCGATGGGTCGAAGGGCTGGACCATGAGCATGCGCGGCTCGGGCGTGCTGATAACGGCGAGGCTCTTGAGTTTGCTCACGGCGCCGTAGGCTTGGACATGGACATCGAGGTTTTCGATCAGCGCAGGGCTGGCCTTGCCGGTGCGCACGCCGGCGAATTCATGCGTGAGGTAATCCACGCATTTTTGCATGGCTTCTTCGACTTCGAGGATGGCGGTATCCGGGTCCATGATCAATTGAGGCTATGAGTTTGTGTGGAAAAAATTACTCGCCGTGAACGAGCGTGCCGATCGGCAGTCCGCGTAAGGCATGTGAGAGATTGCCGTGCGGGCCGAGGTCGAAGACGATGATCGGAATGTGGTTGTCCATGCAAAGGCTGAACGCGGTGGTGTCCATGACGTTGAGGCGTTGGGAAATGCATTGGTGGAAGGTGACCGACTCGTAGCGGTTGGCGGCGGGGTTCTTGTGTGGGTCAGAATCGTAAACGCCGTCGACCTGCGTTGCCTTGAGGATCACATCGGCACCCATTTCGCTGGCGCGAAGCGCGGCGGTCGTGTCGGTCGAGAAGAACGGGTTACCCGTGCCTGCACCGAAGATCACCACCTTGCCGTCGGCGAGTTGACGCTCTGCACGGCGGCGGATGAATGGCTCGGCGACATTTTTCATTTCGATCGCCGATTGCACGACGCATTCGACGCCGTGGTGGTTGAGCGCGCCCTCGATGGCGAGTGCGTTCATGACCGTGGCGAGCATGCCGACATAGTCGGCGGTGGCGCGATCCATGCCGCGTGCCGAGGCGCTGGCACCGCGCCAGAAATTTCCGCCGCCCACCACGATGCCGAGTTGCAAGCCAAGGCTGACCGCTTCCTTGATTTCACGCGCAATGCGATCGACGATCTCTGGTGAAATGTTGTCCTGAGATCCTTTTTCGCGAAGGGCTTCGCCGCTCAGTTTGAGGATGGCGCGTTTGAAGGGGCGGGGGTCTTTGGAACTGGATTTCATGCGTGTCGTGGCCGAGCGATCAAAGGCGATGTGGCGGTCGCTTGCAAAGGGAAAACCGCGGGATCATGGCGAGCCTGATCCCGAGGCGAGGGTGAAGCGTGTGGCCAAATCGCGCAGGTGAGATTTTTCGTCATCGGCACCGACGATGCCGAGATTCACGTCCAGCGGTTTTTTGAGCGGTAGCTGGTAGGCCTCGAGGGTTTTGCGAAGGGCGCCGATCGCGAGTTTCAGAACCTGACGCGCGGTGAGGTCGACCTCGGCGGGAATCGCGAGCTGCGAGATATCGATGCGGGCGTCGAGACCCTCGGGGGTCATCTCCGCGTGAATGGCAATGTTGCAAAGGACCAGCAGATTGACCTCCTCGACCTTGTAATTCGGGTTGTTGCTTGGCAGCAGGTGAGGGCTGCGAATGGCCTCGACGAGGGTTTCGGGAAAATCGCCGCTCATCGCCATCGGGCGCGAGGCGATGCAGGCTTGCAGGGACTCGCCGCTGTCGGAGACTGCCTCATCAACATCCGTGCCGCGCAGGCTGAGAGGTTCGAAGATTGGCACGACGGAAATGGTCGTCGCTGTGGCTGCGGTGCAAAGAAGCTTCGCAATGAGCAGGAAACATGGAGGTTTCATGAGCGCACTATGCACGTGGGATCTGTGCGTGGCGAGGGGAAAGGCGGAGCTCCGCGCTTGCCAAGCGGGAGTTGCGTGGTTTGTCATGGGGCATGGACCAACTGGCGAAGGCAAAATGCGTGATCGACATCGAAGTCGATGGATTGCGTCGAATGGCGGACCGCCTCGACGATACATTTCCGCTGGTCGTCGGCATGTTGCTCGAAACCCTCGGGCGCCGTGGCAAAATCGTCGTGGTCGGCGTGGGGAAATCCGGCAACATCGGTCAGAAAATTGCCGCAACCTTTAACTCCACTGGCGCCACCGCGGTGGTACTCGATTCGCAAAATGCGCTGCATGGCGACCTGGGTTTGATCAACGATGGTGATGCGGTGTTGGCACTTTCCTATTCGGGCGAAACCCGTGAGTTGCTCGATCTCATGCCGTTCATTCGTCGTTTCGATGTCGGCATTGTCGCGATCACCGGTAGGCCTGGTTCAACGCTCTCGAAGTTGGCGGATCACACGCTCGACACATCGGTCGAGCGCGAGGCATGTCCTTTGAACCTCGCGCCAACATCCTCATCGACGGCGATGCTGGTGATGGGTGATGCCTTAGCGATGGTCTTGCTCGAAGCGCGTGGATTCAGTGAAGAAGATTTTGCCCGCTTCCATCCCGGCGGATCCTTGGGCAGGGCCTTGCTGACGCGGGTTTCGGACATCATGCGTTGCGATTCACTGCTGCCAGTGGTCAGTGAAGACGCGGATGTCTTTGCCGCGCTTGATGCCATGAAACGTGCGCGTGCTGGCGCATGTCTGATCCTCGATTCGCGAGGCTGTTTGGCGGGTATTTTCACTCATGGGGATTTTGCGCGCTGCTTTCGCGCGGATCCACTGCTCGGGGATAAACCTGTGGCAGGTCTCATGACCAAAAATCCGATCACCGTGAAGGCCGATGCCCTCGCAGTTGAGGTTTTGCGGACGCTCGGCGAGAACCGCATCGACGACATCGTCGTGTTGAATGAGGCGGGCAAGCCTGTCGGCCTGGTCGACACGCAGGACTTGGCGCGCTTGAAAATTGTTTGATTTTTCGCGGCTGAATTTGGGTCAGTTTTCCAAATCTAACAGATTTGAAAAAATCCGCGTTTGACCCGTTGCGCGGTGGAAACTGCTGTTTTAGGTTATTCCATAGAACAGCACCATGGGACTTGAGAAAATCACCCGAAAGCTTCAGGAAGCCCTGCAGGCCGCGCAGGGGATCGCTTCGAAATCGGCCCACGCGGAACTCAAAAGCGCGCATGTGCTTTTGGCCTTGTTGCAGCAGGAGGGCGGCATTGCGGTGCCGATCCTGCAAAAGGCGGGGGTCGACATCGCGTCATTGAAAGCGTCGGTGGCATCAGCATTGAGTCGTGAACCAAGCGTGCAGGGGGCATCGACGCAGCCGCAGATCAGCGTCGGGTTGCGTGCCACTTTGGACGCGGCCGATGAGGTACGCGAGTCGCTCGGCGATGAGTTTTTGAGCGTCGAGCATTTCCTGCTCGGATCGTTGAAAGGGGATTCACCTGCTGGTAAATTGCTCAAGCAGGCTGGGCTTGATGAGAAAAAGGCACGCGATGCGGTGAAGGAAATTCGCGGATCGCAGAAAGTGACCGATGAAAATCCCGAGGGGAAATATCAGACCTTGGAAAAATACGGTACCGATCTCACGGCGCGGGCTCGGGCGGGCAAGATTGATCCCGTGATCGGACGCGATCATGAAATCCGCCGCGTGCTGCAGGTGCTTTCGCGCAGAACGAAAAACAATCCGGTGCTCATCGGTGAGCCGGGCGTGGGCAAGACAGCGATCGTCGAAGGTCTCGCGCGGCGGATTGTTTCGGGCGATGTGCCGGACTCGATGAAAAACAAGCGCGTCATCGCGATGGATCTTGGCGGCATGCTGGCGGGTGCGAAATACCGCGGGGAGTTTGAGGATCGCCTCAAAGCGTTTCTCAAAGAGGTGACCGAGGCCGAGGGAAAGATCATTTTGTTCATCGACGAGCTGCACACGATTGTCGGTGCGGGTGCGAGCGAGGGCGCGGTCGACGCGTCGAACTTGCTCAAGCCGCAACTCGCGCGCGGCGAACTGCACACCATCGGTGCAACCACGCTGGATGAATACCGCAAGCACATCGAGAAGGACGCCGCGCTTGAGCGGCGCTTTCAACCGGTGATGGTGGGCGAGCCCTCGGTTGAGGACACCGTGGCGATTTTGCGCGGACTCAAGGAGCGCTATGAAGTGCACCACGGTGTGAGGATTCAGGATGGCGCGCTGGTGGCGGCGGCCGCCTTGTCCGACCGCTACATTTCCGACCGTTTCTTGCCCGACAAGGCAGTCGACTTGGTTGATGAAGCTGCGTCGCGGCTCAAGATCGAACTCGACTCGATGCCGACCGAAATCGACGCACTTGAGCGTCAGATCATGCAGCTCGAGATGGAGAAAAAGGCCCTCGAAAAAGAAACCGACAAGGCCTCGGCCGCAAGATTAGACAAGGTGATTGAGGAGCAATCGAATTTGCGCGAGCAATCGTCGGGTCTCATGGCGCAGTGGCGCAATGAAAAGTCGGTGATCGATGAAGTGCGTTCGGCGCAGGAAAAAATCGAATCGCTCAAGGGCGATGCCGAGCGCGCGCAGCGTATTGGTGATTTGACTCGCGCGTCGCATATCACTTACGGGGATTTGCCTGCGGCGACGAAGTCGCTTGATCAAGCCAAGGAGCAGCTTGCGGTGCTTCAGAAAAATGGCGCGATGCTCAAGGAAGAGGTCACCGAAGAGGACATTGCGCGAGTGGTGTCGTCTTGGACGGGAATTCCCGTGAACCGCTTGCAGGAAGGCGAAAAGCAAAAGCTCGTGCACATGGAGGATCGCCTAGGCGCGCGGGTCGTGGGTCAAAAGCGTGCGATCAAGGCGGTATCCAATGCGGTGCGCCGCGCGCGGGCTGGTCTGCAGGACGAGAACCGTCCGATCGGTTCGTTTCTCTTTCTTGGCCCGACGGGAGTGGGCAAGACCGAGCTCTCGAAGGCCTTGGCGGAATTTCTCTTCGATGACGAAGGCGCGATGGTGCGCATCGACATGTCGGAGTACATGGAAAAACACAGCGTCGCACGATTGATCGGCGCGCCTCCGGGTTATGTTGGCTACGAGGAAGGCGGACAACTTTCCGAGCATGTGAGGCGCAAGCCTTACTCGGTCGTGCTTTTCGACGAGGTGGAAAAGGCACATCAGGATGTCTTCAATGTCCTACTGCAAGTGCTCGACGACGGTCGCATCACCGATGGTCAGGGTCGCACGGTCGATTTTCGCAACACGGTGATCATCCTCACCTCGAACATCGGTTCGCAGTACATTCTGCACGAGGAAAATGCCGAGCAGCGTGAGGCCAAGGTCAATGAAGCGCTGCGTGGTCACTTCCGCCCGGAATTTCTCAATCGCATTGATGAGATCATCATCTTCGACCGACTCGCTCGTGAGGAGATCGCGACGATTGTTGATCTTCAACTGGATCGTGTGCGCAAGCGTTTGGCCAAGCAAGGATTGGCACTGGCGCTGAGCGAGGGTGCGAAGGAATTTATCGGCAATCAGGGTTATGATCCGATCTACGGTGCGCGTCCGCTCAAGCGTGCGATCCAGCATTTGCTCCTCGATCCGCTGAGCCTCGATGTGCTGGACGGAAAATTTTCCGATGGCGATGTCATTCGCGCGGAGGTCGAGCATGGGTCGATCGTCTTCGTGAAGGCCTGATCGATCCCATAAGGCACAAAAAAACCCGGCCGCTCCTAAGAGCGACCGGGTGGGATCAAGCATTTCGAATTACTTCGAAGAAGCAGCTGGAGCAGGTGCCGGTGCTGCGGATGGGCAGCAGGAAGCGGCAAACAGCGATGCGACAGCGGCAACGATAGCGATTTTAACGAGTTTCATATTTGGTTGTTCGGTTGTTGTTATTACAGCCGGGATTTACCCAGATGATGTTGCGAAAACTAACAGATCCTAAATATCTGGCAAGTACGGAATTAAGGGGCTTGAAAAACGCCGAAATGCCTCAAAAACAGCATTTTTTGGAGAAATTCCGCTGTCGCGCAAAACGCTTGCAGATCATTTCTGATAGAAAATGGTGCTTCTAGAGAACCTCTTGCACGAAGGAGGATTTTTCAAAGATCGCGAAGGCCTCGGGTTCCTCGCCAGTGCCGATGAAGCGCGGTGGAATGCCGAGTTGGCTGTGGATTGTCACGGCGATGCCGCCTTTGCCCGAGCCGTCGAGTTTGGTGACGATAAGTCCGTCGAGCGGGCAGGCCTTGTGAAATTCCTTTGCCTGTTGGAGGGCGTTGCCTCCGGTGGTGGCATCGACGACGAGCAGCGTAAGGTGTGGGGCGCTTTCGTCTTGCTTGGCTATGGTGCGGCGGATTTTTCCCAACTCCTCCATCAGGTTGTGGCGGGTGTGGATGCGTCCGGCCGTATCGCAGATGAGAAATTGGGTGCCGTTGGCGATGGCTTTTTGATGCGCGTTGAAGCAGACCGACGAGGGATCGGCATTCGGATTGCCGGAGACCACAGGAATATTGAGTCGATCGCCCCAGCGTTGGAGTTGCTCGACCGCGGCGGCGCGAAAGGTGTCGGCTGCGGCGAGCAGCACCGAGCGTCCGCGCGATTGCAGCCAGCGTGCGAGCTTGGCCGATGAGGTGGTCTTGCCGGTGCCGTTCACGCCGACGACAAGGATCACGAAAGGTTTGCCATCGGGCCTCGGCGCTGGCGCGGGGGAATCATCCGGCAGCATCTTAGCCAGATGCTTGCGGGTGGTTTCGACCACATCGTCGGCCGAAATTTTGCGCCCGAGCTCGCGGAGTTCGTCGATGATCTTTGTGCTCGTATGAATGCCGAGGTCGGCACTGATGAGATCGGCTTCGAGTTCGTCCCAATCGATTTCCGCGCGGTTGGCGATCTTGTTGAAAAGGGATTTGAAAAAACCTGCCATGTGCTGCGCTGGAGCTAAGGGCAAATCGCGGCACGCGTGGAGAACAAAATGTGCGGGAAATTGACGCGATCGGGGAGTGTGGTCGAACCCAGCGATCTAGATGAGTGATTATTTTGCCCGCATGCTGGATAGCTTCAACATATCCATTTCAGAAAAAGCAAAGAACTGATGCCCCTATGGCCCTAGAGCGTAAAAACCCACTGGCGTGGATTCAGCGCCGCCTTCTGAGGAAGCCGAGTAGAGCCAAGGCACCGACAAGCGCGGTGCTGGGCTCTGGGACAGTGTTGATTTGCAAGTTGTCGATCCAAACATCCTGAGTGTCGGCGCCCGTTCTTGCGGCAAAAGCAAACTTGTAGCCAGCTTCTGGCGTGAAGCCAGACACAGCAAGGTTGGTGAAAACGGAGTTTCCACCATAGGTCAAAGAAAGGCCGTCCTCTACATTCCATGTGAGATGGACTGCAACCGTTGGACCCACGCTTGTGCCGATGTGGGTGATGGGAGGGTAGCTTGAGTTCGAGGCTACCGTGGCACCATTTTCTTGAACTACGATGCGCTTAGTTCCTCCAAAATAGTTGATCCAGCCAACGGAAAGGACATCTCCCGTATAGCTGGTGTTGTACATTCCGTATTCCGATCCGTATGGGGTGGTCGTGTTGTTGAGTTGACCGATGTTGAACGAGATTCCGTCAGCATAAACCGAGTCGGTGCTCTGGATGAGTAGGTCGAAACTCACATCAAAAGAGGTGATGAAGCCGCCAGGGTTGAGGTCGGGAAGGAAAAAGTTGCTGACTGTACTGCCGTACGCCTCTTGGGTGAGACGCAAGGCTTTGAAGCCGCCCCAGTCTTGAACGCTGGCAGCACCGGAGTTGTTTGTTGAAACAATGTTGGTGCCATCACCGATACCGGTGCCAGTTGTGCCCGGCGTTACATTGTTGAAGTCCTGAGAATACACCAAAGCTGCAGCCGCCTGATTGATTAGGCCAAAGGGAAGGATGACTGCGAGTCCCCAAAGAGCGCGAACATTTGATTTCATGATTTTGGCGAATTTGTGGTGAGGGCTACTCAATGGACCTGTCAGCGGGCAGGTGTGCCATTGCTATATCCAAATTTGCCAATTTTACCAGAATAAATTGGATTTGCTCTTTGCGCGGGGCTGGCAGTTTCTACTCTTGGCGGGTGCAAAGGATTCGCGTGCTTCCCGACATCCTCGCCAGCCAAGTGGCGGCGGGTGAGGTCGTCGAGCGTCCGGCTTCGGTTGTCAAGGAGTTGGTTGAGAACAGCATCGATGCCGGGGCGGGAGAGATCCGCGTGGACATCGATCAGGGTGGGGTGGCGTTGATTCGCGTGACCGATGATGGCTGTGGCATGTCGCGTGAGGATGCGATGCTTTCGTTGGAGCGTCATGCGACGAGCAAGCTGAGAACGGCGGCGGATTTGGCAGAGATCCGCACTTTGGGATTTCGTGGTGAGGCGGTGCCGAGCATTGCGAGTGTCTCGAGATTTCGAATGGTCACGCGCGAAAAGGATGCGGTGGCGGGTACCGAGCTTGTGGTCGAGGGTGGCAAGCTGCGCGATCTGCGAGATGCGGGATGCGCGCCAGGTACGGTGATCGAGGCTCGTTCGCTGTTTTTCAACATGCCCGCGCGGCGAAAATTTTTGCGGGCCGAGAGCACCGAGTCGGCGCACATCGAGCATCAACTGCGCTTGCATGCTTTGGCGGCACCGAAGGTGCGCTTTCGTCTGCGGCGTGACGATCGCGAGGTGTTTGATTTGCCGCCAGCCGCGCGAGCGATTGAGCGGGTGCGGCAGTTGGTGGGAACACAGTTGGCGGAGGAGTTGATTCCTCTGCCGCGCGTCTTGGGCAATGGTCTGTCGGTCGAAGGTTTTGTGTTGCCTGCGGCGCATGCGCGCAAGGGTCGGCGACATCAATGCGTTTTTCTCAACGGCCGACCGGTGGAGGATGTGGTGATTTCGCGCGGCCTCACCGAGGGGTTTCGTGGAGCAGTGGCCGAGGGCATGCATCCGGCGGCCTGGCTGTGGATCGAGCTCGAACCGTCGATGGTCGATGTGAATGTGCATCCCGCCAAACGCGAGGTGCGATTTCATCGTCCCGTCGAGGTCCGCGAAGCGATTGTCGAAAGCGTGCGCGAAGGTTTGCGTGAAGCGCAATCGGCTGTGGCGCCTGCCGTGGCGTCCCCCAAATTTTCACCGCCGGTTTTCCAAGCGTCATCGACCGCGACGCGCGAAGTTCCGTTCATGCCTCCAGCGCCTTTGGACATATTGACTCGCGAGGAGCAAACGATGATCGATGATTTGCTCGCAGCGACACGAGCGGAGGAATCAGATGATGTCATGCCCGATCCCGCATCATCTGCGCATGTTCTGGCAGCGGGTAGGTTTCGTTTGCTTGGCTTGCTGCAGCGACGCTTTGTCTTGATGGAAAGTGATGACGGTTTGGTGTTGTTTGATCCCAAAGCCGCGCGCGAGAGAATTCTATATGAGGGAATGCTTCAGCATCGAGAAGCGGGTGCGCCGGTGCAGTCACTGCTCGTGCCTGTTTTGCTGGATTTGGATCCGCGCGACATGGATCTCATTTTGCGTGAGCGGGTCAGTCTAGCTTCGGCAGGCATTGAGATTGAAGAGTTTGGCGGTAACACCGTGCAGGTGCGATCCTTGCCCGAGGGCTTGGGAGTGAAAGACTCGATGGGCTTTGTCCGCGAGTTGCTCGATGAGCTTTTGCATGGTCCGGTGCAAGGCGGGAAATTCGCTTTTGAGCGCTTGGCAAGGTTGCTGGCGCGAAGAGCTTCGCTTCTGGTTTCCCCCTCACTCGATGAGGCGAGGAGCTTGCTCGACGAACTGTTTCGCTGCGAATTGCCCTATTGCGCCGCCGACGGAAGGCCAACGATGATCGAGTTTGGCATGCGTGAATTGGAACGGCGATTCGGGGGCGGACGCTGAACCGATCGTGCGCCCTTATTTCACGCTGCTACGAATTTGTAGCGAAGTTACGGCAAGCGCGGCGCCGGCGGACGCACCGAGGCGCAACTCGTCGAAGCGCATGCCAGGGGAAATTTGGCCGCTGTAGATCGCTGACTTGAGGGGGAGTCCGCCCTCATGGAGGCTGATTGCTCCGTTGGAGGAATCGTATCGAATGGTCATGGTGGCGGAGCCAGTCTTGGAAATGGATCGCGGCGATGGGGGTAGCGCGTCTTTGACATCGAAACCCCACGACGGGCCAGGGCCATAAGGGTCGCCGAGGAAGAACATTTCGGTTCCTTGGCTAAAGAGGCTGATGCCTGCCCAACCATCGCTGTGGAACTTGCCGGTGCTGGGCTCGGCGCATTGCAGCGTGATGAGGATCACGGACTGGTCATCGAGCGGAAGTGGCGATGGGAATTTGCGAATGAGAGCAAAGTTTGCGCCCTCGATGCGTGCCTCGGAGATGTTTGGCTTGCCATACGATGCGCGCCAATCGGTTTTGCGAAACGGCATCAAGGGTTGGGAATCAAATCGATCAAGCCGCTGCGCGAAGTTTCGGTTTTGTTGGTTGATGCATTTGGTGGCCGCGCCGCCGATCGATCGGACCGCATCGCCTTTGACGAGTTGGGTGGCACTTTTTTCCTGTCGGGGTAGGACCTCGAGGTTGCCATCGATGACATGGGCTTCGTCGGATTTTTGTTCCGGATCGACAAAGACGCCAAAGCATTTGCCCGAACTGATTTTGGCAAATTGTGGGCTCGAGAGGGTTAGCTTGTTTCTGCGACCCGATTGTTGAACGAGGCATTTGCCTTTGAGGATCTCAATCGATTCTGCGGATGGGAATCGGACGCTGGCGGGACCCTCGATGATGAGACTGTCCGATGGTTGGAGTGAGATGCTGGCGCGGCCGAGGTCGAGGTGAAGGGTGCTCTGAGTCGTGAGCGCGGTGGTCCCACCAAGAATTTTTGAGGGTCCGTCGATGCGCCAGGCGGCATCGATCGAGAATGACGCAATCGCGACATCATCGGAGTTTTTCCCGCTGTAAAACCACTGCGGCAGCATCCACGCAGCGAATGCGATCGCGATCACTGCAGCGGCAATCGTCGGAACTCGCCAGAGGTGGAAAAATGATCGTGGTTCGATTGATTCCAGCGCATCGCTTTGTCCGTCCTCTAGTTCTTCCTGGAGGTTGTGATTGAGCGATGCGTAAGAGCCGTAGAGTTTGATCAACTCGGGATCTTCGCGCAGGCGATTTTGAAATCCGTCGAAACCTTCACGGGAAATTTCGCCATCCAGCACCTGCTGGACCAGATGGTGGTCGGCGCGCTTCATCAGGGATGATCGGTGGCGGATTGGATCTCGCGTTCGATGCAACGCCTGAGGGCTGCGCGGAGATTGAAGAGCACGGCCTTGAGTGTTCCCGTGCTGCGGTTGGACTTGTCGGCATACTCTTGTAGTGAGGCACTGCTGACATAGCGGTGATGGATGAGCTCGCGATCGGATGGGCGCAGGCGCTGAAGGCATTTGCGCAGCGCGAGGTGGCGTTCTTCGATCGCATCCGGCTCGAAGTCGAGTTCGGGCGCGACGCGCTGCAGGAGGTCGTCGTCAAAAACCAACCAGCCTTGCGAAGCAAGACGGCGGCGGTGATTGAGCAGGTGATAGCGGATGGTTTGGAATGCCCAGGCCTTGAAGTTGGTGCCGAGTTCGTAGGTGTTGCGCTTTTGCCAAAGGGTGATGTTGACCTCTTGCAGCAGATCGCGAGCGCCCGACGCACCAGGTGCCAGTGAGCGGATGTAAGCAAGCATCGAGCTCTGGTGAAAGGTGAGCTCTTTGACAAACTCTTCGGAGTCGGACTCGGGGCTTGTGTCTTCGGCCATGGCTTGACTCGGTGGATGAATGCTTGGTGACGAAGGTAGCGATCAAGCCTTCGAGGCTTTGTCGCGGATAGCGATCAGATTTGCGAGGCTGAGGGGTTGGGGCACGACGAGGCCCCAGATGAGACGGCCTTGGGGCTGATTGACTGGGATCAGCTCGAGGTAGCTGCCCGCGTGAACGAGCAGACGCACTGGGTTTGGAGTATTTCCATGTTTCCAATTTAATGCCATGCCGCGAGCGGCGAAGTGGAGGTGGGCGCAGCCTTCGTCGTGAAGGATGCCGCCATCGGCATTCATCACAAAGACTGCGGAGGCATTGCTATCCTGACGCAGACCTGTGGCGAGTGCCGTGAAATCCGAGGAAATCGCCGGTGATTTCAATTCCGTCGATTGGCGCAAGGGTGCCGGTGTTAGTGCAGGTGCAGGTGCGGGCGTTGAAATTTTGGCGATTGGCTCGGCGGGGCTTGCAGGTGCTGATGGGCTTGGGTCGATGTCAGCAAATCCGATGAAAGAATCGTTGAAGCCGGTTTCACGCACCGTCGATTGCGCCTTGCGCTCGGGTGACATCAGTCGCTCCGCGAGGCGGCGGACTTCATCGGTATCGATCCAGGTGTCGATGGGGTTCATGCTTGGCGTGGATGGAGTGCGGGTGAAGCGGTTTTGCGGGTGATTTCCGAACGGATGCCATCGAAGATTTGGCGAATCGGTTCGCCATTTTCCATGATGCCTGCCGGCAATCCGCGCGCGCTGGCTTTGATGAAGGTGCCATCGCGCGGGACTTCGTTTTGAAAAACGAGTTCGGCGGGCAGAAGTTGGCGTAGTGCCTTTGCGGCCTCGGTGCTGTCATCGAGATCGTTTTGCACCATCGTGAGCAAGACACCGAGAACTTGGAGTCGGGGATTCATCACGCGAAGTTTTCCAAGTCCATCGAGCAGCTTGGGCACTGAGCGGATGCCGAGCGGTTCGGCCTGCTGGGGGATGAGCACCGCGTCGCTGGAGGCGATGACATCACCTGAAACTCCGAAGAGTCCGGCAGCGGTATCGATGAGGCAGAGGTCAAATCCGCGCTGGGAAATTTGATGAAGAAATGTGCGAACGCGTGCAAGGTGTGCGCCCATGCTGCCGCCGGTGTCGTAATCTCCCGCCTGACCACTCGCCATGAGCGAAAAGGTGGCAAGGCGCGTGGGAACGATCAGTTGCTCGAGCGAGAGTCCTGGGTCGGCGAGGTAGTCGTAAAAGCCAGGCAGCAACCTCGATTGCCTCGTGAGTGAGAGTCCCACCGAGCCTTGGGGGTCGGCATCGATGAGCAGGGTTTTGACACCCGCCATGGCGAATGAGTGGGCGAGGTTGATGGAGACGGTGGTTTTTCCAACTCCGCCCTTCTGGCTTGATACGGCAATACTGATCACGCGCTTTTCTAATTTTGCTGGCTCAAAATAGCTTTGGCTTGCCACATCGGAAGTCTTTTCTTCATTCTGAATCATCATTCAGCTCCACCACTGGATTTTGAAAATCACCGTCATGCGCACATTGAAATTCCTGAAATCCGGCTGCAGATACCTGCCCATCTTGCTGTTGCTGTTGGGCTCCAGCTCCTGCCGTCGCAATGACCGGTCCACCGATGGCGGCGACCGCCCCGCCAAGCGCGCGTCGACCTCGGTGCACGCCAATGATTTGTCCGCTTTGCCTGGGGCCTTGTACCAGAGTCAGGCCTCATCACCGATACGTTGGCAGCCATGGACGAAGGAAACCATCGAAAAAGCGAAGTCGTCCGAGCGTTTGATGTTCTGTGTCATCGCTTTGCCGCAGGTGTGGTCGTGCCAAAAGGTTTTGAGTTCGCTCGCAGCCAACCCGGAGGTAGTTTCGATCATCAATGAAAATTATGTTCCAGTCTTGATCGATGGCGACGCGAGTCGGGAGATGGGATTGCTGGTGCCTGATCTCTGTGTGCAGATCGACAAGCCAGTGCACATGCCGTTTTTCATGTGGATGACGCATGAATGCAATCCGATGGCATGGATCCCGGTGCAGGCGTCGGAAGATGTAGCAACGGTTTTCAGCAATTCGAATGAACTGGTGAAACAGATGTGGCGCGACTCGATGGATTATGTGTTGAAAAACAGCGAGATCGACAATGATCAGCGCCGCAAAAAATTCAATGAGCGAAAGCTCGCCAAGGTCTCGAGTCAGGATCCCGAAAATGATGCGATCCGCAGCATTCGTCAATTTGCCTCCTTGTACGACCCCTTGTCGAGAAGCCTCGACGAAACGGGTGGCTTGTTTCCTGCGAGCTCGCTCGAAGTGTTTGCCACGGTGGCGGTGTGGCCAGCCATTCCCGATGATTTGCGCACCAAATGTGCCGAGGTGACCAAGGGCTTGGTCGGCGACCTGCTGGCGAGTGCGATGATTGATCCGTTGGATGGAGGTGTTTGCATTTCCAAAAAACGCAACTCATGGGACTTGCCGAATTTTTCATTTGATTGCTCCTCGCAGGCGCGTGCGGCGGCGGCGCTGTTTGACTCGTATCGTGCGACCGGTGATCAGCGCGCCTTGGATCGCGGCCTGGAGGCGATCAGTTTTGCGGAGAAGGAATTTTCCACCGAGGATGGACTTTTTGCGATCGGGCTTGCGCCGCCGGTCGATCACGAAAAGTGGATGTGGACGGTCGAGGAGGTCGAATCCTTGCTGGGTGCGGAGGATGCCAAGTGGTGGATTGAAGCGACGGGCATGAAGAAGCTGGGCAACA